>JBFFIS010000102.1:0-7801 GCA_041556375.1 Desulfurivibrionaceae bacterium
ACTCAACACGAAAGTCGGCGGGCGCAGACTCTGGCAAGCTCACGAGCCACTATGCTGGCGATGGAAGGCTACGGCCTCGGCATAGGTCATGGTGGTACCGCCAAAGATATCAAGGGCACTGCCAACGGTGGCATCGAGTTTGCCTTTGCCGAGGCAGAGAATCTGCTCCATATCGGCGAGATTTTTGACGCCGCCGGCATAGGTGGTGGGCAGCGGCGTCCAGTCCCCGAGCTTTTCAGCCAGCTCCGCCTCAATGCCGGCACACTTGCCTTCGACATCAACGGCATGGATCAAAAACTCACAACAAAAGGCGCTGAAATAGTCCAGAGACTCCTTATTGACCACAACCTCGGTGAAATTCTGCCAGCGGTCGGTGACGATATAATAATCATCGCCCTTTTTCCGGCAGGAAAGATCAAGAACAAGATGCTCTGTGCCCACCTCCCTGGCCAAGTGGCGCAGGCGGTCTTCGTGGATCAAGCCGTCCTTAAAAACGTAAGAGGTGACAATAACGGCACTGGCCCCTTTTTCCAGCCAGGAGGCACTGTTTTCGGTGGTGATGCCACCGCCGATCTGCAACCCGCCCGGATAGGCGGCCAGGGCCTCGGTGGCCGCCTCAACATTACCGGGACCGAGCATAATGACATGACCACCGGTCAGGCCGTCACGCTTGTACATCTCGGCATAATAGGAGGAGGGGTGGCTTGAGGCGAAGTTGGTCTGCAGGCTGGAGGCTGAGGTGTCAGACAGGGAGGAACCGACAATCTGTTTGACACAGCCGTTATGGAGATCAATACAGGGGCGAAATTTCATGGCAGGCTTATCTTTAACGGCAAAGGGTCAGGGTATCGGAGTCAAGGGTCATAGCGGCGCCGGGCTGGGCATAACCGGCGTCATCCCTGATAACCTCAAGACTGGTCTGGCCCTGGGGAGATGTCTTCAGGGCAAGGACGGTATCGCCCTGGGTTTCTGCGTCACCGATGCCATCGAGGCAGGACACCCAGATAGTGATATGAGCCTGGGCGGCATAGGCCCGAAGCTCGGCCAGCATTGCGGCATCGGCTGATAGCCGGCCGGCAAGACCGTCTATAACCACGCAGTCAGGCAGGGGAATGCCATGTCTGCTCAGGCCATCAAGGCGCTGGGCCAGACGCTGTGGCGTGAAGTTGTCGGCCATGAAGGTCATAAGCAAACGATGCCCCATGATCTCATTTTCCACCTTGGCCGGATCAAGCAAATTCCCCAGACGTGCTACCCCTGCAAAAACCTGGCTATACCAGAGTTTGATATTGTTAAGGTGGTCATTGATGCCGATATGGACGACATGCTCGCCGCGCAGGAGTTTATCCAGGGCAATCTGGACCAGGATCGCGGTCTTGCCCGTGCCGACAGGGGCCTTGACCAAGGCCAGATGGCGGCCGGCGACCATGCCACCCTCAGGGGGTGAGATGAGCCGTAAGGGATTTGTAGCAATGAGTTCTTGACGCTTCATGGTGAAAAAAGGCTAAAGTGAAATGAGCTGCCTGTGACCAGGTACTCAAAAAAATTACTGGCTCTCTTTGAGACGCTGCTCCGGGTCTTTATAATATTTCTTACCGGCATGATCTTCAGGGCTGAGACTGTCATCGTGGATGGCTGGCGGCTGGGAAGAGCTGGGAAGCAGATACTTAAACTTCTGAAAGACAAAATAGCCGGCCACCAATACCAGGAGGAAAACAACCCCTCGCACCGCCCAGCCCCGGACCTCTTCACTCTTCCAGCAGAGCAGGAGAAACACCAGGATAAGGGCAGCAAGAACAAGGGGATACTGCAGGGCATAGCCGACAATTCTTTCCATCACTTCCTCCCGAAATTAAATCATACCTGACATCCAAACAACAAAGCCCAACAACAGTAATCCTGAAGTCGGGCTTTGTACACTATAAAAAGGGCAAAGGGCGCTCAAGGCCTGGATGTACCCACCCTGACCACGAGACCTCTCTAGCCTTTATTTTTTGGCTTTTTTCTTGGCGATGGCCGCCATAACCTCTTCGGCAATGGCCTTGGGCACGGCACGGTAAGCGGCAAACTCCATGGTAAACTCGGCCTTACCCTGGGTCAGGGAACGCAGCACGGTGGAGTAACCAAACATCTCAGAGAGGGGCACCTCGGCCTCAACCACGGTGTAGTTGGCATCCTCGGTGGTACCCTGAATAATACCGCGCCTCTGGTTGATACTACCCATGATGGCACCCTGGAACTCGGTGGGTCCTTCCACGGCAACCTTCATGATTGGTTCCATCAGAACCGGACCAGCCTTCATATAACCCTGGCGAAATGCGCCCTGGGCAGCAAGCTGGAAGGCAACGTCGGAGGAGTCAACGGCATGGAAGCTACCGTCATTAATGACGCAGCGTACTCTGGTGATAGGGGCCTCGGCCAGGGAACCCTTGGCCATAGACTTCTGGAAACCCTTGTCACAGGAAGAGATGAACTCGCGGGGGATAACACCACCAACGATCTTATCAACAAATTCAAAGTTCTCTTCGAACTCGTCATCATCGGCAATGGGCTCCATGTAACCGGCAACGCGGCCGAACTGTCCGGAACCACCAGACTGCTTCTTATGGGTGTAGTCAAACTCGGCCATCTTGGTAATGGTCTCACGGTAGGCAACCTGGGGAGCACCGACCTCAACCTCGGCCTGATACTCACGCTTCATGCGCTCGATGTAGACCTCAAGGTGAAGCTCACCCATACCCTGGATAATGGTCTCGTTGGTCTCATCATCAACAAAGGTCTTGAAGGTGGGGTCTTCCTTGGTGAAGCGGTTCAGGGCCTTGGACATATTAACCTGGGCCTTATTATCCACCGGATTGATGGACAGGGAGATAACCGGGGCCGGAATATGCATGGAGGTCATGGAGTAGTTGACCTTGTCGTCGCAGAAGGTGTCGCCGGAGGCACAGTCAACACCGAAGAGGGCGACAATATCGCCACCGCCGGTATCGTCAATCTCTTCCATCTCGTTGGAGTGCATACGGACCAGACGACCGATCTTAACCTTCTTGCCGGTACGGGTATTATAAACAGAGTCGCCCTTCTTCAGGCTCCCCTGATAGACACGGATATAGGTAAGCTGGCCATAACGACCATCTTCAAGTTTGAAGGCCAGGGCCACAAAGGGGTCCTTAACGTCATTGGTAACCTTGACCTCGGCCTCGTCATTACTCAGGTCCAGGGCGAAGTTGTCAACATCATGGGGGGTGGGCAGGTAATCAACAACACCGTCAAGCAGGGGCTGCACACCCTTGTTTTTAAAGGCGGTACCGATGAAGACCGGTACAAATTCCATGGCCAGGGTACCGGCACGAACAGCGCGCTTGATCATGGCCTCGGTGGGCTCACCCTCGAGGATGGCCTCCATAAGCTCATCGTCAAACATGGAGGCGGCATCAAGAAGCTCCTCACGGCGGGCATCGGCATCTTCCTGGTACTTAGCCGGGATATCTTCCTCACGGATGACCTCACCGTTATCGCCGTCAAAATAAAGGGCCTTCATCTTGACCAGATCGATAACACCTTCCATGTCGCCTTCAAGGCCCATGGGCAGCTGCATGTGGATGGCATTGAGGCCCAACTTGTCGCGAACCTGATTGGTAACGCGGTCAGGATTGGCGCCGGTGCGATCACATTTGTTAACAAAAACTACCCGGGGAACATTATAACGGGTCATCTGGCGGTTTACCGTGATGGACTGAGACTGCACACCACCAACGGAACAGAGGATGAGAACCGCGCCGTCAAGAACACGCAGAGCACGCTCAACCTCAACGGTAAAGTCAACGTGACCGGGGGTATCAATAATATTGATATCATAACCCTTCCAGTTACAGAAGGTGGCAGCAGACTGAATGGTGATGCCGCGCTCTTTTTCAAGCTCCATGGAGTCCATGGTGGCGCCGACGCCGTCTTTACCACGCACCTCATGGATGGCGTGGATGCGGTCGGTATAAAAAAGGACACGCTCGGTGAGGGTGGTTTTACCCGAATCAATATGGGCCGAGATGCCGATATTCCTGACTTTGTTGAGATCTGCTAGCATTGGTACATCCTCGTGGTAATAACGTAAATTACTGGACTGATTAGGGTAAATCAGCGCTGGTAAGAGACTATAAAAAAAACAGGCCGGGAGGAATCCCGGGCCGTATAAAAAACGGCCCACAAAAAGGGGCCGTATCACATGTATGGATAAGAAAGCGCGCTACAATACCGTCAACGCCTCACACTGTCAAGAGAAAACTACGGAGTTCCAAAGGCATCGGTAAAAAGCTGCTCAATGGCCTGTCTGCCCTCCGGGGTCAGGTCACGGCTGCCTGAGGCACAGAAAGTCTCATGGCTTATCTGAGGCTGATCCTCCTGCCAGCTACCGTCCTTCCAGGAAAACCATTGCTGCTTGTCCTGGTCAAAAACCGCCACTGGCCGATGGAAGAGCTTGGCCAGCTCCACGGCCCAGCCGGTACCGCCTTTGACCGTATTGTCCTTGAGAATGGTGCCCACCACAAAGACCTGGTGGCCGGAGTTAACCATATGAAAGATGAGCTGCAGTACCTTGCGAATCTTTCGCTTTTCGTAATAGGTGCGGTTCATCATTTTCGAGGCCAGCTCCATGGAGATATCACCGCGCCCCAGCTCCTCGTCGGAGAGGTTGTGGATATTGCGGTTGCGCTCCACCTTATGACCCATGAAAGAGTAATTCACCTCTTTGACACCCCATTTTTCCGCCATCTCTCCAAAAGCACTTTCCACACCGCGATGACCACCGGAAAACAACGTACACTTAGTCCTGTCAAGCATAGACACTCACCATTTATCTCAGGAAATATACAAACTTTATATGGTTGATGGGCCCCGTCATCACAACAGCAGAGGCCAAGGGAAAAAAGTGTACAGGAAAAGGCGCTCCGCTGGCAAGGCCTTAGAAAATTTTTCAGGAAAAGAGCTCGGCAAGCTCATGCTCAAGAACGGCAAACTCCCTGGCGTATGACCTTTCTTTGCCCTGGCGGGCATCTTTCTCCAGCTTTGCCAGGCGGGCGCCCAACTCATGAAAACCGAGGTCCACCAAGCTCCCCTTCAAGGTATGGCTGCTGGCCGCCAGGGACGTCAGGTCTTGCGCCTTGACATCCTTCTGGCAATCAGTCAACTGCGCAGCAAGGGTGACAAGGGAAGAACCGACAAGTTCGTCAAGCTTATCAGGGCTGAAGCCATAGGTTCGCCCTAGATGGTCGACAATTTTCTGGCGTAAGGAAGAACCGGCCGCCACTCTCTCCACGGGTATGGCCTCGACCGGCTTCTCTTGGTGGCCAGTACCGGCAACCTCAACCAAGGCCTGAACCAGCTGTTCGGGCTGCAGTGGTTTAGCCAGGTAGGCATCCATGCCGGTGGCCAGACATTGCTTCATGTCGGTACGCATAGCATGGGCGGTAAGGGCAATAATCGGCACATAGCGTTTCTCCAGTCTGGCAGACAAACCAGCTGGGATATCCTTGGCGCCACTGACCTCGCCCTGCTCACAGGCCCTGATAATCCGGGTAGCTTCCAAGCCATCCATAACGGGCATCTGGATATCCATCAAGATAACGTCAAACTCTTTCTCCGTGGGAATCTGCAGGGCATGAAAACCATTGACGGCCTCGGTGACATGGTGCTCATCATGTTCAAGAAAAAACCGGGCCACGTCTCTATTGATCTTATTGTCCTCAACAAGGAGGATGTTCAGACCGACAAGCCGAACCGCCTGGCCCTGCCCCGCACTGGCAGCACTGGCCACCTCCTCATCCCAGATCGCCGGCAGGGCAAGATGGAGGACAAAGGTAGTACCGTGACCCAGGGAGCTTTTCACCTCAATATCTCCCCCCATGAGATCACAAAGCTTCTTGCAAATGGCCAAGCCCATCCCGCTGCCGCCATACTGCCGGGTCACCGAGGAGTCGGCCTGGGAAAAACTATCGAAAATATGAGGGAGAACATCAGCAGAAATACCGACGCCGCTATCCTCAATAATGAAGGTGAGCGCGTCGCCGCCCTGATCATCGCCGGCAACCCGGACCCTCACGGCCCCCCTCTCGGTGAATTTCACCGCATTGCTGAGAAGGTTGAGGAGAATCTGTCGGAGACGGAGGCTATCACCGCTTACCACCTGGGGCACCTCCGGGGCAAAATGGCAGGTCAACTCCAGGCCCTTTTCCCGGGCCATTACCTCAATGGTCTGCACCGCCTCCTCAACAACCCTACGAAGGACAAAGGGCTGCTGCTCAAGTTCCAGCTGACCGGCCTCGACCTTAGCGAGATCAAGAACATTGTTGAGCAGGGCCAGAAGGCTGTCTGCCGAATTCTGAATGGTGGACACATAGTAGCGATGGGTGGGACTTAGACCCTTTTCCATGGACAGGATACGGTTGAGGCCGATAATCGAGTTCATCGGCGTCCGAATCTCGTGGCTGATATTGGCCAGGAATTCCGATTTGGCCTGGCTGGCCCGTTCCGCCTCATCCCGGGCCTCCTTCAGGCTGCGCTCCCGAGCAACGGCCTCCTCTTGCAGGGCAAGCATCCTCCCGGTGTTCCGGCAAAAACGGCGAGAGCTGGCCAGAAGGAAGAAAAAATAAACAAGGAGCGCCAGACTGATACTTACCTGCTGGGCCTGGTCAACACGGTTGACACCGATAATGAGGGGACCAAGAATAAGGGTAATAAAGACGCAATAGACTGAGAAGCGATAGGAGAGCAAGCCAATGGAGCCGGCAGTGAGCCCTACCAGGACAACGATGATCAGGAATCGGCTGCCAAGGTCGGCAAGGGTGTAGAGCCAGACACCAGCGCTGCCCCAGCCGGCAGCACCCAAAATCACGCTGAAAACGAGGAGTGCTTCATACTTCTGGGTATTCAGCGGGCCCTGTTTTTTATTATAAAAATACAACCCGGTGATGGCCGACCGCAAGCAGATGATTGCCCCCATGACGATGGCCCAGACGCTGAGGGGAGCCAGCTCAACGGAGTTACGCAAAAACCACAGCAGCAAGGCGACAATGCTTGCCGTTGTCAACAGAGAAAAGGGCTGGCCCTGATAGACCAGGGCCACCTGCTTATCGTACACCGCCTGCTTACACTTTTCTATCATCACAGTTCATTACGAGGGCACTGTTTAGGAAAAAGCCACTACCACCAGGCGGTCGCTGCCCTGAACACAGGAGCTACGTGGTCACGAAAGTCCGACGGATCGATTAACAGCTTCAACAAGATTTTTGCCGTAGGGCTTACAGATATGGTGGTCAAAAAGGCTGTTGTCAACCTCAGCCCCATCTTTTTGCCGGGGCTTGGCGCTGACTGCGACCAGAAAGGTATGCTGGCCGCTTAAACGGGCGCTGAGCCAATCATTGTCATAGCCCAGCTCAAGCCTGTCCACATCCTCGCCCCTTTCAAAGGCACGGATATCCAAGGCCGTGGCCCGCCCCCCGAGCACCGGCATGTCCAAGACTAAGAAGACGACATCATACTGGAATTTTGCCATACAGTGCAAGGCTTCCAGGCCACTGGCAGCCTTATTGACCCGGTGGCCGGCCTTGGCAAGAAGGGCCTCGGCTATCTCCTGTTGACTGCCATCATTCTCCACCAAGAGGATCTCCAAGGACTTCACCGGCCCCGGTGCCACCTCGGGCTCATAACGAGGAGGCGGCTCTCCAGAGGAGGAAACCTTGGTCATGGGCAGCGAGATGGTAAAGGTACTGCCCTGACCCGCCTCACTGTCAACGGTAATTTCACCGCC
>JBFFIS010000103.1:0-7765 GCA_041556375.1 Desulfurivibrionaceae bacterium
GATCCGGGCCAGGTCAGCGGGGCTGATATTGCCGATAAAGGCCTGGTTGGCAGGGTAACAGACCGCCTGGGCATAGCTGCGGCTGGCGGCCTTGATCGTGGCGTCCAGCATATGATCACTGGCAATTTCCCGGCGCGGCTTGGAGCCATAGCGAATGAGCTCTGGAACATGGGCCAGGCAGTAAGAGGCATTTCTGATCACCGGTTCGTTGCTCAAGGTGGCTCACCCTCGTGGTTGGCGGATAGAAAAAGAATGTCCTCGCACTTTCAGGATAGCAGAGGCAAGTGCCATTATTAGGAATTTATTTTGGATGGCTGGACAAATTGTTCGCCGTAATAAGGATTAAACTTCCTAGGCTTTCAGGTAATCTCCATGACATGCTCGGCAATATTATTGGCATGGTCGCTGATGTGCTCCAAGTCCTGGAGGACATTGGGGTAGAGGGCGTCGATCACCGGTCTGGTGGTATCTTTGTCCTCTCTGACAATATATTTTTTGCGGTACATGATTTCCAGCTCATTAACCTCTTTCTCCATCTTGCTGATATCAAGGGCCAGGGAGCGCCTCTTGCGGCGCAGCGATTTGGCCGCCATGCTGTAGACCAGGGCGGCATTGTCAAAGATCGTTAACAGGTCTTGCTTGGCTGCCTCGGAAAAGACGACGTTTTTCTGGCTGGCATATTCGCCGATATTTTCGGCAAGATCGGCCACCCGTTCGATATCGGTAATGGCGTGGGACAGGGCCCTTTTCTTGTCGGCATCTTTTGCCGACAGCATCAAGGTGCTTATTTGGGCCAGATAGCTGCCTAATTTGCCATGAATGGCGTCAACAAGGCGCTCGTTATCAGCCAGGGTATTCAGGGCCTCATTATCATCCTCGAAAAAGGCCTGTCTGGCATAGCGCAGCATATCTTCGACAATGGCCGCCATTCTGTTCACCTCCTCTTCCGCTTCATAGAGGGCGACGGCTGGGGCGGCCAGGAATTTGTTGTCCAAGATACCGTAAGCGCTGCTTTGTACCTCATCCGTGCCAGGAATGAGTTTGGTGAGTAGGGCGATGAACAGGCTGACCAGGGGCATGATTGCCAAGCTTACCGTGATATTGAAAAGCGTATGGGCATTAGCGATCAGCCGTGGCAGCTCTGTGGCGGTGAGACTGATCAGGGCGGCAAAGGGCTTGAGGAAGGGATAGAAGAGCAGGGCGCCGATAACATTAATCATGAACTGAGCCATCGCAGTTCTGCGCGCCGCCAGATTGGTGCCCACCGCCGCCACCAGTTCCAAGACGCAGGTGCCGATGTTGGCCCCGATGATCAGGGCTATGCCGGAGGGCAGGCCAATAACTCCTTCCATGCTCATGGCAATAACCAGGCTGGTGGTTGCCGAACTGCTGCTGGTGATGGCGGTGAACAGGGCGCCGATACAAATACCGAGCAGGGGATAGATGCCCAGTCTGGCAATCAAGTCGAGGAAGAGGGGGAAGTCTTTGAGTGGTTTGGAGCCATCGGCCATTATCTTCATAGCCAGAAAGATCATGGCCAGGGCAAAGATGATCTCGCCGCCATTCTTCAATTTTTCTTTTGAACAGAGAGTCTTGAGGCCAAAGCCAATGATCATCAGAGGGTAAAAGAACATCTTGACCTTGAAGGCGACGATCTGGGCGGTAATGGTGGTACCTATCCCCGAACCCAACAACACGAAGATGGCCTGCCGCAGGTTCATGATGCCGGCGTTGACAAAGCCGAGCAGGAGAAGGACGGTTACACTTGAACTCTGGACGAGGAAGGTGGTCAGGGTGCCGATCAGGGCTCCATTGACCGGATTGGCTGTGACCTTCTGCAGCAGGGTCTTGAGGCGAACGCTGGCAACTTTCTTCAGGGTATTGCTGAGCTGGCCGATGCTGAACATAAATAGGGCCAGTCCTCCCAGAATCTGGGCCCCCATGAGAAAAAGCTCCATTGCCATCCCCCCTTCCACAGAAAATGTGCCTGTTAGAAAGCCAGCCCCGAAGTCTGGCAAATTTCAGCTTATCATTTTCTCAATAATGAAGAAAAGGCAATCTCGGCTTCGGGCTCTTTGTCGGATTTCTGACTATGATCGGCTGAAAATGACCTTGCCTCTGTTCTTGTTTGGGTAGGATTTTCCTGCAAGGCTAGGCAATGTTTGCGGTGACTACGACGATTGTCATTGTCTCGTGCAGAGATGGACTTGAGAGTAGTCAGGCAATCATAACTGCTCGCAAGGTGAAGGGGTGAAAGAGCAAGTCTGGGCAGATCATAGGCGTGATATCGCAGGCAGGAGAAACGTCCTGGGAATCGAAAAAAAAGCGGCCATCTCTAACTTTCTAGGGATGACCGCTTTCTTTTAAGTGTTGGGTAAAGATGAGCAATTAAAAAATATCAAAGTCATCATGCTCTTCGTCATCAAGGAGGGCCATTTTTGTTGCCCTGCTTGATGACGATTTGTCAGAATCTTGCCGCGGTTTAACGGAGATGTCTGGTTGTCGGTAGGGCGGCCTGCCTGCTTTTTCTTGGTGTTGTGGAGCCACCTGGCAAGACTTTGTTATGAGTTCTCCTGGTCGCGCTGTCACCGCCATCTACAAGTGCCACCAGGTCATCGACCAGCTCTTTCAGGGAGCCTGACATGGCATTGAGTTCCTCAGAAGAAGAGGCGCTCTCCTCGGCGTTGGCTGTATTCTCCTGAATAATACGATCCATCTGGGTCACCGCTTGGTTGACCTGGGCAATCCCCTGGGCCTGTTCGGCAGAGGCTGCGGCAATTTCGCTGACCAGTTAGCTGATCTTGCTGGTGCCCACTGCCACCTCTCCAAACTCGCCGTTGGTTCTTCCCAGGAGCTTTTGGCCAAGGTCCACCTTGGCCACCGTCCCTTCGATAAGGGCCGATGTTTCCGTGGCAGCGGCCGCAGCCCGCATGGCTAAGTTGCGTACCTCATCGGCTACCACGGCAAAGCCGGCGCCGGCCTCACCAGCCCGGGCCGCCTCCACAGCAGCATTGAGGGCCAGCAGGTTGGTCTGGAAGGCGATTTCATCAATGGTCTTGATGATCTTTGAGGTCTCTTCGCTGGCCTTGGCAATTTCGCGCATGGCGTCAGTGAGTTCGGCCATAGAGGTGTTGGCCCTGGTCACCACCTTGCTGCTGTCCTTTACTAAGGAATCCGCCTGGGCAGCATTGTCGGCATTTTGGCCGGTGCTGCCGGCCATCTCTTCCAGGGTGGCCGAGATCTCTTCCACCCCGGCTGCCTGTTCGCTGGTGCCTTCCGCCAGGCTCTGGCTGGCGGCGGAGATCTGGTAGGAAGAGCTGTCCAGTTGCTCCGAGCCTTTGTCCAGGCCATCGATGGCATGGTGCAGTGGAATGGTGATTCCTCTCGTTAAAAAGAAGGCGATTGCTGCCCCGCAAATGGCGCCAATGATCCCCGTCAAAATGGCGAAGCCGGACATTTTGTTGGCCGTGGCCACCGTGGACTCCTCTTGCGTCTTGGCCATCTCCATGCCGCTGGTATGAAGGGCCACAACCGCCGGTTCTATCTGGTGGACGGTATCTCGCATGGCGGCAATTGCGGCAGCGATTTTCTTGTCCTCACTAACCAGGGCGTTAAAATTCTTGAGATAGTCGGCAACCCCTGTCTCAAACTCCTCGACATGTTCGGCCACCACCCCAGCTGCCCTGAGAGCGGTAACAAGCTTGCTGGCATTGGCATTTGTCTTGGCGGCATATTTTTCGTCGCTGCGCAACAGGTAGTCTTTCTCGTTTTTACGGACTTCCAGGACGAGAGCCTTAACCTGGGGGACGTATACCGTTTTAATGGCTGCTTCCATTTCATGGGCGCGCTGACGGATCGTTTCGTATATCTTTTTTTCCTGGGCCTTACTCAGGCCGGTCATCAGCTTCTTGGCCTGGATACTGTAATCAGTCAGGGCCTTTTGTTGCTGGCCCTTAGCAATTTTTTCACAGCTGCTCTGGTCGAGAAGGTTGTTGTAGGTGGTAATGGCATCCTGCCACTTACCGCGGTATTTATCAGTGCCCTTGCGCAGAAAATCCTTTTCATAACGGCGCATCATCAGCATGGCGATATAGAGATCGTCAATGGAATGCTCCGCGGTAAGTTCCTGAAGGTTATGGGCTGCATCGCGAAAGGAGCCCTGCAGTCCAGATTTATGATCAAGGCCTCTTGTGGTCCAGGACGTCACGACATCGTGAAATTTGTCCTGGTAGAGAGTGGCCAAGGACATAATCTGGCTGGCCTTGGCAACAAGTTTGTCCTCTCCGGCCATGGAAGCCAAGTCTTTAAGGGCGCGGCTCTCAAGGAGTAATTTGTCGATGTTTTTATCAAAGCTGTCTTGGTATTTCAGATCCTTGCGGAGCAGAAAATCCTTCTCGGCCCGGCGGCACTGCAGCATAAGGGACTCTGTCTCGCCGGCATGGCTGACAATGCCGATATCTGTGCCAATGAGATGCTCAAAGCCATGGATGGTTTTTTGGGTGGCGGATTGGTAGATCAGTACTACCAGGGTCATGATGGCCAGAAGAATTCCAAAGCCGCTGATAATTTTTGTGCTGAGCTTTAAGTTTTTAAACATGTTTGTACCCCAAGGAAGAATTACACTTTTTAACTGCCTGATAATGCTAAAAAAATACGTAAACTTGTGTGGTTAGCCGTTATTTAGTTTGTGGCTAAGCAAATGCTTAGTACCAGATGGTGAAAATAAGTCAAATTATTTGGGGTAGGGGGGAGGAAGAGGGGGCAAGGGCAACCAGAAGTCGCACACTTTGTTGCGGGGCTGAGGTGATGACAGGCAGTGATGGGTAGGCTGGATTAACGGCAGGTCGGTTAATCCAGCTCTGAACAAGATATGAAGAAAAAAAAGAAAGACGAGGGCCGTAGACGGCAAGGCCTGGCCGCTGGCCAGGCATGATCAAAAAGGAAGGGAGCAGGCCGCAAATTGCGGCCTGCTAAGGTAAACAGAAAATATGGACAGTGATCAGCAGCCCTTAGACATTAAACCTGAAATTAACACAATCGCCGTCCTGGACAATGTACTCCTTGCCCTCCAGGCGCCAGAGGCCTTTGTCCTTGGCACCGGCTTCGCCGCCGGAAGCGACGAAATCCTCATAGGACACGACCTCGGCCCGGATGAAGCCTTTCTGGAAGTCGGTGTGGATGACGCCGGCCGCCTCAGGGGCGGTAGCCCCCTTTTTGATGGTCCAGGCCCGGGTCTCTTTTTCACCCACGGTAAAATAATTACAGAGGCCGAGCAGGTCATAGCCAGCCTTGATCAGACGGTGCAGACCAGAGGTCTCCATGCCGAGATCCGCCAGGTATTCTGCCTGCTCATCAGGCTCCAGGCCGGAGAGCTCCTCTTCGATGGCTCCGGAAATTACCACCACCGGCGCCTGTTCTTCAGCCACGGCCGCCTTCAGTTTTTCCACCCACTCATTACCAGTGACAATATCCTCTTCAGCGACATTGGCCACGTAGAGCACCGGTTTGCTGGTGAGCAGGCATAGCTCCTTTAAAAGCTTGGAGCCAAGGTCATCGGTTTCCAGCAGTCGGGCCGGCTTGCCCTCATCCAGCAGGGCCTGCAGTTCTTCTAAAATAACAACCTGGGCCTTGAAGGTTTTATCCCCTGATTTGGCCTGGCTTCTGGTCTTGGTGAGGCGGCGCTCGACAGTGTCGAGATCGGCCAGGATCAGTTCGGTGTTGATCACCTCGCGGTCACGGATAGGGTCGATGGCGCCGTCGACATGGACGATATTGCTGTCCTCGAAGCAGCGTATGACATGGGCTATGGCATCAACTTGGCGGATGTGGCCCAGGAATTGGTTGCCCAGGCCCTCGCCCTGGCTGGCCCCGGCAACCAGGCCGGCGATATCGACAAACTCCATCTGGGCATAGACGGTTTTTTTGGTGTTGGCCATCTCTGCCAGTTTGGTGAGACGTTCGTCCGGCACCGGCACCATGCCGACATTGGGCTCAATGGTGCAAAAGGGGTAGTTGGCCGACTCAATGCCCGCAGAGGTCATGGCGTTAAAGATAGTAGATTTGCCGACGTTTGGCAGGCCGACAATGCCGCAGCGAAAGCCCATGGTGATACTCCTATACGTATTGACGGCAGAAGGGTGTGATCATTGCCGCCAACCTGTTATATGATTAAAAAAATACGAAGCCATCTATAATTACTTCTTGGCAAAGGGGCAAGGGAAGAATATCTTTTGCCTTTATCTCTCCCTACTTACATTTTGGTCCCTATGAGTCGAAAACATACCCCTGATCATATCAGCTCTTTGCTTGGTGACATGATAAAACGCCGCCAATGGCAGGATCGTTTTGAGCTCCATGAGGTCTTTAATTTCTGGGAAAAGGCGGTGGGCAAGGAAATTGCCAAACATGCCAGTCCTACAAAGTTTCGCGGTAAGGTCCTGTGGATTGAGGTTTCAGACTCTGTATGGATGCAGCAACTGCAGTTTTTGAAAACCGCCCTGATCGACAAGGTTAATAAGGAGTTTAAGACCGTTGAAGTCGAGGATATCCGTTTTCAGCTCAGAGTGCCTTCAGACCAGCCCCAAAAGATAAGTTCTCCTCCTCCCCGTCCGGCCGGGCCACCGCCCGATGCCAGCGACCTGTCGCAGTTCAACGCCTCTCTTGCCGGTATTGACGATCCGGAACTCAAAGCCGCCATGATCCGTTGTTGGCGGACTCTTTTTCCGTATCAAGAAGATTGACCTCCGCAGGCAATACCTGGCTCAGTCCCTCAAAAAAGTATAGCCCCCTTCCTCCGGTCGGCCTTCTGAATAAGCAAAGCTTGCTTTCTTTATTTCCAGCCTTTAGGTAGACTTTTTGGTAATGATTCTTCTGTTGCGCTTTTTACATTTGAGGATATTGCCATGCTCGAGTTAGATGCCCTGAAGATAAAACCCGTGGTTCTGGTTATTGAGGATGAGATAACCCAGCGGCGGATTTTGACCAACCACCTCGAAAAGGAGGGCTACCATGTCCTCTCTGCCGAGGATGGCGAGGAGGGCCTGGCTGTCTGGCGTGAAAACCCCAAGGTCCGGGTGATTATTACTGATTTATTGATGCCCAAGCTCGATGGCTTCGCTGTCGTCGAGGAGGTCCGCCGGGATGAGGCTCATTATACCTATATAATCGTCCTCACCAGTCTCAGCGAACGCCAAGGCCTTGTGAGGGCCTTGACCCTGGGGGCGGATGACTACGTCACCAAACCGATTTTCAAGGAAGAGCTTTTGCTCCGTCTGCAGGGAGCTGCTCGGCTGTTACGCCTGGAGGGCCAAGACGAACTGGTCTTTGCCTTGGCAGAAATGGCCGCTTACCGGAGCGGCGAGACCGGTCTTCATCTTTCCAGGGTCAAGGAGTATTGTCATATCCTCTCGGAGGATTTGCGCTACAGCAATCCAGAGCTTGGCCTCAGCAAATCTGCGGTGGAGGACATTGCCAGTGTCAGCCCCTTGCACGATATCGGTAAGGTCGGCATTCCCGATTATGTCCTTCATAAGCCCGGCCGCCTGACCGCCGACGAGTACGAACTCATGAAGACCCATGCCAGTATGGGCGGTAAGATTCTTATGGACCTTTACAAGAAGAACGGTTCGAACTTTCTACTCTTGGGCCACGATATTGCAATGTTTCACCATGAGAAATGGGATGGAAGCGGCTATCCCCAGGGACTTGTCGGCGAGGAGATTCCCTTGGCCGCCAGGATCATGGCCCTGGCCGATGTCTTTGATGC
>JBFFIS010000104.1:0-7763 GCA_041556375.1 Desulfurivibrionaceae bacterium
CCATTATGACCACGCCGGCGGTGCGTTCTATCCGGGAGAATTTCCCCGAGGCCCACATCACCATGGTGGCCTACCCCTGGGTGGCGGATGTCTTCCGGGCCAGCCCCCATGTCGATGAAATTTTTATCTATGATACGGCTGGTCGTCATAAGGGCTTCAAGGGCTTGTGGCGTCTGGCGGCGGAACTCAAAGAACGGCAGTTTGACTGCGCCATTCTCCTTCAAAATGCCTTTAAGGCGGCGTTTCTGGCCTGGTTGGCCCGCATCCCGGTCCGGGCGGGATACCGGCGGGATGGCAGGTCGCTGTTTCTGTGGCCCGGCATCAAGATCCGGCCCGAGGTGCGCCGCATGCATCAGGTCCATTACTATCAGTATCTCCTGCAGGATCTGGGGCTGAGATGCGGCTCGGATGAGCTTTTTTTGCAGCATACTCCCGAAGATGCCCAGTGGGCCCGGGAGTTCAAGGATAAGCTGGGCAGCAGGCCCTTGGTTGGTATCAACCCCGGCGCTGCCTTTGGACCGGCGAAGTGCTGGCCTGCTGCACGCTATGGTGAGCTCTGCGCCCGCCTCCATGAAGAGTTTGGCATCCATGCTGTGGTTTTCGGGACCAAGGCCGATGAGACAACCATTGCCACTATTGTCAAGCATGGTCCCCAGTTTATCACCGGCCTGGCCGGCAAAACGACCCTGGGCCAGGCCATGGCCCTCATTGGCGACTGTGATGCCTTTGTCACCAATGATTCCGGTCTCATGCATGTTGGCGCCGCTGTCCAGACACCCCTGGTCGCCATTTTTGGCTCCACCGATGATATCGCCACCGGCCCCTATTCGCCGAAGGCGGTGGTGGTGAAAAAGGATCTGGACTGCCAACCCTGTCTGAAGAGGGAGTGTAAGACCGATTTTCGCTGCATGATGAATATCGAGGTTGAGGATGTCGCCACCCCCTTGCGGCAGATGCTGTCGGGGGCTAAATGAGGCGCAGGAGTTGATTCTTCTGCCTATTCATACTATCGTGACAGGGGTAAGGCTGATGTCAGGGGGCACCTGAATAAAACTTGAATTTTAACGCCACACGTCAAACGCGGCCTCGGGCCGTCCTGGCGGTGCCTAGACATTTTGGTTGCATTGATGCTTTTTGTCCCCGGCTGTATCCGTCGTTCTTCTTTGTTTACCCTAAATCCCTCTAAAGAGGGGGTTCATGCAAAGATGTTTCTGCCCCGGATTTTTTTCATAACACTGTTTTTCCAGCTCGCCGCGGTATTGGCGCTCGTTGCCCCGGCGGCTGCCGCCCAGGGCGCTCGGCCCCAGGCCTTTGATATTGAGTTGCGCCTGGATTCCACCTCCGGCCCGGTGCTGGCCTCTGCCGTCACCGACGGCAGACTGCTTACCGCCCAGGGCTGGGTACCGCTTCTCGGCGGTTCTGGTGAGTCCATTCTCGGCAACCTGATTTGGCAGCTCTACGACGAGTCCGGCCAAGCCGTTGCCGGCCAGACCAAGATACGCCAGCTCTTAGAGGTTGGCGGTCAGGAGTTCGTCTCCTTTGAGGTCTCTACCAAGGCCCTTGCCAACGGCTTTTACTCCCTGGCTCTCACCCATCAGAATGCCGCCCAACCCGCCCTTTCTTTTCAAGCCGCCAAGGTCTTTGAGGTCAAACAGCCTGTGGCCATCACCGCTTTTCTGGTCGACGAATCGACCCAGGGCAAGGTGCATCGGCCGGTGTTGTATGAGGATCAGGCCCCCCATGTCTTTGTCTATTACCACCTGGCCTATGATGTGCCGTCGGTCCTTATTCAGCTCGATGTCTTTGACAGCCAGGGCAAACGCCTTGCCACCCGTTCCGCCTTTAAGGATCGTGACCCGGCCAGGAAGGTGAGCCGTTTTGGAATCCGTCTGACCCCCGGTATGATTGGCGCCGGCGACACGGCCAGGATAACGGCGCTGCTCACCGCCCCTGATGGCTCGATAGCCACCGAAGAGGTCTTTGTCGAGGTCGTTGGCCTCAAGCTCCAGGTCGATATGCCGGCCACCATTCGTACCGGCGAGGTGACGGCCTTTCAGGTCCTGGTGCCGGAAACCTTTTCCCCGCCCTACACCATGAGCTTTTCTCAGACACCGGGGCTCTCCTTTGACTATCAGGACGTGGCACCGGGGGAGATTCGGGGCACGGTCAGGGTTGATTTTTCTGCTGTCGCCGGCAGAGAGCAGCTGCTCATCGCCGTCCAGGACCAGGGGGGGCGAACTGCCTCGGCCACGGTGGACGTCCGTATTGAACCAGGGAAACGGCCTCCGGCGCCGCGCCCTGGTGCCAGGCCCTCCCGTCAGCAGGGAAGTGGCGGTGGCATAGGCAGCTCAGCCCCACCTTTATGATCAGGCCCTCTGCCTTTTTTTGAGACGTAAGTAAGGTATCTATGAATCCGCACACAACGAACTCTTTACGCAAATACTTCCCTGTTTTTCTGGGCCTGCTGCTCGGTCTGCTCATGGTTCCGGAACCGGGCCTGGCTGCCACCTTCAGGGCCAGGTTGCAGGCCGCCTATGACACCTATGAGGCCAGCCCCCTGCACTATAAGGTCTTTGCCTTAAAGCAGGAGGACAGGCGTTTTGATGCCTGGTACACCTGGGGCTATGACGATCTCGATTTTGCCATCGCTGACGCCCTGGCCAAATGCGGCCAGGGCGATCATGTGGCCGGCAATTGCCATATCTATGCCCTCGGTAACGAGGTCGTCATCTCCCTGGATCCCCAGAGTCTGAAGACCAAAATTGAGGAGTACCGCCTGGCGGGAATGCGTCTGCGCCATTATCCCCAGCCGGGTAATGACAAGCTTGTCGGTCAGGGTTTTAGCGGTGACGGCCGTTTTTTCGTTGCCTCGGTGGCGGGCAAGAGGCAGAGCCAGATTTTTGTCTATGAAAATGACAGTCAGATATGGCGCTATACGGCTGTGATAAAAAATAAGGGTACCCTTGAGCTTGGCCGTAATTTTGCCATAAGCGGCGATGGCCGCCGTCATGCCGCCGCCCTCTTTATCCAAAATTCCCTTGCCGATCTCGGCCGGTCGGTCATCCGTATTGAACAGTTTCCGCCGGCCAAGGTCGCCGAGATTGAGCTGCCGGGTGATGCTTTTTTAAACGATGCCTGCGGCCTGGCCTTTTCTCCGGATGGCAAGGAGCTGGCCGTCTGCCTGGATACCGAGGTGGCCAGCCGTATTGAGAGATATGACGTTGCCACCGGCAAGAAGCTATCGAGTTTTGACTCAAACAAGGTCAAGGGCCGCTTTGACAAGAGCCTGAGCTACGATCCTGGCGGAGATAATATCCTGGTCCGCGGCGGTCGCTATCAGTTTGACTGGGTGTTAAAGAAAAAGGCCAAAGAGGCTGATCTTGTCTGGCTCTTTGATAAAAAGAGCGGGGAACGGCTGCGCAGCCTGGAATTTCCTCTAGGTCCAGGTCTCAGCGGCCCTGAGGATGTGCGTTTCTCCAAGGATGGCAGCTATATCATTGTCAGTGAACAGGGAGGGATCCGGCTGTTACCTGTGGACCCTGGCAAGAAGGCCCGGGAATTTCCCCTGACCCTGGCTCCCCATTGTCAGGCCGAGATAAGCCCCCATGGTATTGTTGCCTTGGTGGATCAGGGTAAATTTAAACGCTTCACTGTCAGCCCATCGGGTTTGCAGCTTCTTGACGAGCAGACTGTTGCTCTCCAGGGGGCCCTGTTGACCTTTGATACCGTTGCTGATGCCTGGCGGCTGGTTGATGGCACCACGATAACAATGGTTCCGGCCTTAACGCAGATGGATTTGGAGACCATTGCGCTTTTTAAAGAGGCGCGCACGCTTTTTACCGCCAACCAATATGGCCAGGGCATAGAGGAGCTTAAAGCTATCCTCCGCCGCCAACCCTTTTTGCCGCTTGACTATAACGGCGCCGAGTTTTACTTCAGATATCCCGATATTCCCCTGGCCCTCTGGGGCGATTATTTTTCCTTTCATGTCCAGACCATTCTTGCCAACAGTCCCATGGTGTCGCGGCTGGGCCTTGATTTTGACCGCGACCCCCAGAGTGGTTTTCTCTTTACCACCCAGGCCAGGGTGGCGAGGAACTCGCCGGCGGCCTTGGCCGGCCTCATGTCTGGTGATAAGGTGACCGCCATCAATGGCAAGTCTATCTCCATGGCCAGCCAGGTCCAGGAGATTGTCGGTCCGCTGCCGGTGGCCAGCAGGGTTACTGTGGCCTTTATTCGCGGGGGCCAGCAGGGCGCTGTTGAGCTCATAACTGAAAAGGGCTTTAAGGATACCGGCAAGGCCGCTCAGATTCTCCTGGCCCTTTTCGATTATGGCCAGTTGGCGGCAGAGGCCGGCCATCCGGGCCTTACCCGCCTAGCGGCGGTGCAGCTCCGTTTTATCGCTGCCCGCTATCCTTCCTCCTTCCGCACCGATCTCGTCGACAAAATTGCTGTTTCTCTGGAGGCCTTGGCCATGGCCCATGAGGGCAATCGCAAGGCCGCCTTTGAACTCCTTTTTGATAAGGGCCAGCACCATCCCTTTGCCTTTCGCTTTTTTAATACCAGGGTCTGGTGGCCCCTCTATGCCGAGCGCGACCGGCTGGCCGACTATCTCGGCGTCAAGGTCGACAAATTGCCTCGCGCCCTGTCTGCCGCCAGGCGCAATAGCCGCCAGGATTACCCCGACCTTGACGGCGCCATCATCCCGGCCATCCAGATTCCGGCCCTGGTCCGCTAAGAGCGGCGGTGATGATGGGTGGCCGCCACTTCTTGCTTTTTGCCGCGCTCCTCTCTTTGGTAGGTGTTCTTTACTCTGCCTCTTCTTTGTAAAATGAAATGGAATAAAAGCCCTGCCTGTCTTTTCTAACGTGTAGACGCGGGCTATGAGCTCTTGGAGCTTAGCGGGCTGTAAAGAGGACGTGGTTGCTACTGCGGGAAATAAAAAATGGAGGCTGTTGTGTTTGGAGCGCCAAAGAAAAACAGGCATCTCTTTAAGGAGTTGGCCTATCCCCATATCAGGTTTCTCTACAACGTTGCCTTGAAATATATGCGCAACCAGTATGACGCCGAAGATCTGGTCCAGGAGACCATGTATGCCGCCTTTCGGAATTTTCATCAGCTCCGGGAGCACGGCAAATGCCGGAGCTGGCTCTTTGCCATCATGCGCAGTAATTTTCTCAAGGAGAAGAGGCAGGCCGGCCGAAGGCCCCAGCTCGGCAGCGATGATTCCTATCTTGATTTTCTCGAAGGAGTTTCTGCCAGCAATGTGGCCGGTGACCTTGAGAAAAAATTGGAATCGGCTCACCTCCAGGAGGTCATCGCCCGCCTGCCCGAAAAATACAAAACACCCCTGATTCTCTTTTTCCTCGACGATATGTCCTATCAGGAGATCGCTGATTTACTCGATATCCCCATCGGCACGGTGATGTCGCGACTGAGCCGGGCCAAGCAGTCGATGAAGAAGGAGTTGCTCCGGGAAGTAACCATGCACAAGAGTAAAGTTGTTGAGCTGAGCCGTAAAGCTGCAAGGAGGCAATCATGACCTGCAGAGAGTTCAAAGAATGGTTGATTGATAGGGATTTTGTCGAGGCTGACAATGCCACGCGCGCCCGGGCCCATATGCAAAAATGTCCTGACTGTCGCAAGCTTTACGAGCTCGACGAGGAGCTTGAAGGTCTCATTCGCCGCGAGATGATCCCTATTGAGGTGCCAGCCCGGCTGGCCAAGAAGATCGACATGGGCATCAACAGCAGCGCCCCCAAGAAGGTCTTTGCCTTCCCCTGGAAATTTGTGCCGGCTCTGGCCCTTGCCGCCCTGCTTGTTTTATTGTTGAATCCCTTTGAGGATCACCATAGCCGGCATGGATTTTCCACCTTTGAAGAGCTGGGTCGGGTGGCCCTTCAGGATCATGTCAGCGGCGAGGCTATGGCCTTTACTGCTCAGGAGGTGGCTGATGTCCCGGCCTGGTTTGAGGACAAAATGGGCCAGGCCATCTCCCTGCCCGACTTGGTAAGCCGCGGCTTTACCCTGGTGGGCGGGCGCATCTGTAAGCTGGGCAAGTGCAATGCCGCCTATCTTACCTATAGGCACGGCAATAAAAAGGTGTCTCTTTTTATCCTGCCGGCCGGTGATGCCAAGATGGCCATGGAGCCTGGCCGTTCGTACTCCTTGACCATGAATGGCAATGAGCTCGAGTTCTGGAAAACCGAAGGCCAGCTTCATACCCTGATTATCTAGTGTCTGTCCCAAAATTTTTGGTTCATCACGGATTACAGTGGAACCTTTGGTTTAAATGTTTTGATTTTCCCCATTCAGACCTAAACGAGCAGGGAGCTGGGCAAGGCGAAGAGCATTGCAGCATGTTTGAGCGATAGCGAGTTTCTGCAATGCCGTCTTGCACAGTGGAAAGCGAGTGGTGCCGAAGGCCAGGACTGTTAGGGGTGCCTTTTTTGGTTCGTTTTTTGGGCAAGCAAAAATGAACAAACAATGTCCGGAGCAAGACAGCCTCTACAGGCTTCCCACTAAATTTCGTGATGAACCAAATTTTTTAGGAGAGGCACGTCCTTGCCCTGGTCAGGGTTATCTTAACCACCATTTTCATAGAAACAGGTCTTGCCCTGGTAGTTGGTGAAGCAGAGCTCTTTGCCCAGGGACTGGATGTAGTTTGGCGTCAGAGGGATTTTGCCGGCGCCCTCCGGGCCGTCCACGGCAAAGGTGGGCACGGCCATGCCTGAGGTGTGGCCGATGAGCTCACGCATGATGGCCTGGCCGGCCTCGATGCTGGTCCGAAAATGGTTGGTGCCCCGGGTCAGGTCTCCCTGGAAGAGATAGTAGGGCTTGACCCTGATGGTGAGGAGTTTAGCCATCAAGGTCGCCATGGTCTGGGTATCGTCATTGACCCCTTTTAAAAGCACGGTCTGGCAGCCTAAGGGGATACCGGCATCGGCCAGGCGCTGGCAGGCCAGGGCCGCCTCCGGGGTAATCTCGCTAGGGTGGTTGAAATGGGTGTTGATGTAGAGGGGATGATATTTTTTTAATATCCGGCAGAGCTTGGTGGTAACCCGCATGGGCAGGGTGCAGGGGACCCGGCTGCCGAGGCGGATGATCTCCACCGAGGGGATGGCGCGCAGGGCGGCGAGCAGCCAGTCCAGCCTGTCGTCACTTAAGAGCAGGGGGTCGCCGCCGGAAATCAGCACATCTTTGATCTCTGGGTGCTGGCGGATATAGGCCAGGCCCTCTTGCATGGATGTGGCATCGATCACCATGTTGGCGGTGCCGACCTTGCGCTTGCGGGTGCAAAACCGGCAGTACATGGCGCATTGGCTGGTGACCAGAAAAAGAACGCGGTTCGGATATTTATGGACCAGGTTGGTTACCGGGCTCAGGTTCTCCTCGGCCAGGGGGTCTTCCATACAGACCTGGTCGTCAAGCTCCTGGGGTTGGGGTACGGCCTGGAGCCAGAGCGGGTCGCCCTTTGCCTTGATCAGGCTGAGGTAATAGGGGTTGATCCGCATGGGATAGTGAGCCGTGACCGCGGCCGACTGCGGCGTGTCCGGCTGCAGGTGGGCGGGGAGATCGGCTGGCGCGGTGATGGCCTTGTTAAGTAAGCTTTGCCAATGGGCCATGGGATAACGAAACGGAGAAGTTTATTGCCGAGGAAGATGAGAAGGTCTTTTTACCACGTCGGTCACGAAGCGCACGAAGATTATTTTGTCCTCCGGCCGGGCTTACCCTTAGTAGCCTGTTAGACCGACGACAGCGCC
>JBFFIS010000105.1:0-7702 GCA_041556375.1 Desulfurivibrionaceae bacterium
AGTGTTTCCTTATTGGCCAGGCCGATATGCTTGCCGGCCTCAATGGCGCTTAAGGTCGGCAGCAGGCCGGCGGCGCCGACAATGGCAGAAACCACGGTGGCGGCCTCTGGCAGGGTGGCAACGGCAATAGCACCTTGGCGGCCATGGACGATCTTGTCCTGCCACTTGGGGCCCAGCATCTCCAGGAGCTTGGTGGCCCCGGCCTGGCTGGCAACGGAGACAAGCTGCGGGTCAAAGGCCTCAACCTGATCGCGGAGCAGGTCGATATTATTGCCGGCGGCCAGGCCGATAATGCGGAATTTGCCAGGATATTGGCGAACCACATCAAGGACATTGGTGCCGATGGAGCCTGTGGAGCCGAGCAGGGAGATATTGAGGGTCATGGTGACGACAACTTAAAGCAGGTTAAAGGTGAGAATATAATAAAAGGTGGGGGCGCAAAAGAGCATGGAGTCGCTGCGGTCAAGAAAACCGCCGTGGCCGGGCAGCAGTTTTCCCGAGTCCTTGGTGCCGGTGGCCCTTTTAATGATCGATTCGGTGAGATCACCGGCGACACCCAGGGCGGAGAGCAGGGCGCCCCAGAGGCCGATTTTTACCAGGGAGACGTCCGGCAGGAATAAAGAGGCCAGCAGCAGACCGCCCAATATGCCGAAGATAATACCGCCGGCAAAACCGGCCACCGTCTTGCCTGGGCTGATATGGGGGCAGAGCTTGGTGGTGCCCAGGAATTTACCGACAAAGTAGGCGCCGCTGTCTGAGGCGGCGGTGATTGCCGACAGCACAATGAGCCAGGCGCCGCCGTTTTCAAGACCCATGATCAAAATGATGTGGCCCATGAGAAAACCGCAGTAGAGCACGCCGAAAATATACTTGCCTAAAAAGCTGAAGGGGTCGCTGAGCGACTGGTAGCAGTAAAGGCTGACGAGGAAACCGGCCAGGGCGGCAAAAAAGACACCGGCGGCCAGGTGCTCCAGGCTGGGGTTGTAGATGGCATAGAGAGGGATGGCAGCCAGGGGTACAACCAGGGGCAGCAGTTTTTTGTCCTGATCACCAAGGGCCATGCTGAAAAATTCATAGGAGCTGATGACGCCGATCACCGTCATCACCAGCCAAAAAGGCTTATAGTAACCGGCATAGAGCAGGGCAAACCAGAGGGAGATGGCAATGACACCGGTGATGATTCGGGTTCTCATACCTGCTCCCCTGTTCTGCCGAAACGGCGTTGGCGCTGCTGGTAATCAGCAATGGCTGTGAGCAGGCTGTCCTTGTTGAACTCGGGCCATGGCGTGTCGGTGAAGTAGATCTCGGCGTAGGAGGCCTGCCAGAGGAGGAAGTTGGAGAGCCTGGCCTCGCCGCCGGTACGGATGAGAAGATCGGGATCAGGCAGGCCAGCAGTGTACAGATGGCTGCTGACCAGCTCTTCGCTGATGTCATCTTCCTGGATAGCGCCACTCTGCATTTTGTGGCCGATGCCTTTGATGGCCTGGATAAGCTCGCTGCGCCCCCCGTAATTTAAGGCCAGGTTGAGGGTGAGGGAGCTGTTATTCCTGGTGCGTTCCATGGTCTCGCTCAGGACTGCGTAGACATCGGCCGGCAATCTCTTCAGGTCGCCGATGGCCCGGAGCCGGATGTCGTTTTTGAGCATGGCATTGAGCTCGCTGGTGAGATAATTCTTCAGCAGCGCCATGAGGCCGGAGACCTCGTCCTGGGGCCGGTTCCAGTTTTCGGTGGAAAAGGCGTAGAGGGTCAGCGTTGGGATGGCCAACTCCCGGGCGGCCTCGACAATCTCTTTCACAGCCTTGACCCCGGCCTTATGGCCCATCAGGCGAATGAGTCCCCGGGCCTGGGCCCAGCGGCCGTTGCCATCCATGATGATGGCAATATGTTTGGGGATGTTGTCCGGGTCTATCTGCAAGACGGGGTTAAACCTCCAGGTGAGAACTATTCAACACAAACCTCGGAATGAACTGCCACCATCAAACTAAATCAAGAGTTAAACTGCCATGACCTCTTTTTCTTTGTCCACCAGGGCCTCGTCGATCTGCTTGATAAAGCGATCGGTTTCCTTCTGGGCCTCGTCCTGATATTTGAAGAGCTCGTCCTCGGAGATCTCCTTGTCCTTCTTCAGCTTTTTTAAATGATCGATGGCATCGCGGCGGCTGTTTCTGATATTGATCCGGAAATCTTCACAGGTCTTCTTGACCTGCTTGACCAGCTCCTTGCGGCGTTCTTCGGTGAGCTGGGGCACGGAGATGCGGATGATCTTGCCGTCACTGGCCGGAGTCAGGCCGAGGTTTGATTTCAAGATGGCCTTCTCGATGCCAGGCAGGGTCTGGGGGTCCCAGGGCTGGATAACGATCATCCGGCTTTCGGGGATGGTCAGGGTGGCTACCTGGTTTAAGGGCATCATGGCCCCGTAGGAGTCAACCTTGACCCCGTCAAAGAGAGCTATCGAGGCGCGTCCGGTCCGGATCTTGGAGAGGTCGTTCCGGAAGGCCTCCATGCTTTTTTCCATCTTGTCGATCATGTCCAGCAGTATTTCTTCACTCATTCGTCTTCTCCGCTGATAAGAGTTCCAATCTTTTTCCCACACACGGCTTTTTTGATATTGCCGGGAATGCTAAGGTCAAAAACTAATATTTTCTGGTGGTTATCCATGGCCAGGGAAATTGCCGCCGCATCCATGACCTTCAGGCGCCGGTGCAAGACGTCGCTGAAGGTGAGCTGGTCGAATTTGACGGCATCATCATACTTGAGAGGGTCCTTGTCGTAAACCCCATCAACCCGGGTGGCCTTGCAGATCAGATCGGCATTGATCTCCAGGCCGCGCAGAACGCCGGCGGTATCGGTGGTGAAATATGGGTTGCCGGTGCCGGCCGCGAAAACGACGGCGTTGCCGCGATGGAAATGGTCCAGGGCCAAAAGACGCGAGTAGGGCTCACAGACGCTGGCCATGGGAATGGCTGAAAGGACGGCAGTGGAGACGCCGTTATTGTCCAGGGCATCTTTCAGGGCCAGGGAGTTCATAACCGTGGCCAGCATGCCCATGTTGTCGGCAGCAGCGCGATCCATGCCGCTTGAGGCCCCGGAGACGCCGCGAAAGATATTGCCGGCGCCGATGACCATGCCGACTTCAACGCCGAGCTTGGTGATCTCTTTGACTTCTTTGGCAAGATAGGAGAGGATCTCGGTGCTGATTCCGTACTCTTCGTCACCCATCAGGGCTTCGCCTGAGAGTTTGAGCAACACCCTTTTGAACTTGGCCTTGGCCATGGTCACACCTCCTGTGCTAAGCGCGCGGTTTGTTTCAGTAAAAGGCCGTCTTGACCAAAGGTCCTGATGGTCAAGATATCCCCAGGAAAACAGAGCAAAAATAGCACGTATCAGACTATTTTTGCATAAAAAAAAAGGAGTAGGCAGAGGCTCTCCTCCGCATACTCCTTTTGGCTGGCAATAAAAAATTAAGCGCCTACGGCAAAACGGGCAAAACGCTTGATGGTGATGTTCTCGCCCATGGAGGCAACGATGGCATTGAGCATGTCCTGAATGGTGACATCAGGGTCTTTAACGAATTTTTGCTCAAGCAGGCAGATCTCGCCGTAAAACTTGTCGATCTTACCACCGACGATTTTCTCGACAATATTTTCAGGCTTGCCAGAGTCAAGGGCCTGCTGGACATAGATGGCCTTTTCACGCTCAAGGACCTCGGCTGGCACATCTTCACGGCCAAGGCCGATGGGGTTGGTGGCAGCGACGTGCATGGCGATATCCTTGGCAAAGGTGATGAAGGCATCGGTCTTGGCAACGAAGTCGGTCTCGCAACCAACCTCTACCATGGCGCCCATTTTGCCGTTGGCATGGATGTAGGTTTCAATGATGCCTTCGCTGGTGGCGCGGTCGGAGCGCTTGGCAGCAACGGCCAGGCCTTTCTGGCGCAGGAAGTCAACAGCCTTGTCCATGTCGCCGTCATTTTCAGAAAGGGCCTTCTTGCAATCCATCATTCCCGCGTTGGTCTTGTCGCGGAGTTCTTTAACCATTTGACTTGTAATTTTCACAGCGTTCTATCCTGTTCGTAGACACCGCTTGTTTGTCGCAAGGGTGTGTTTTCATCTTTGAAATATAGAAACGCCCGACTCAAGCTAATAAAGAGTCGGGCGATTTGGGACGCGAAGGTAAGGGCTTAGGCCTCGGCCTGGGGCGCCTCGGGGTTGGCTTCAGCCATTGCCGCTGCCAGGTCTTCGTTGGTCTCAACAGCTTCGCCGCGGCGGGCCTTGCCAGCCATAACGGCATCGGCAATTTTGCCGGTAACCAGCTTGATGGACTTGATGGCGTCATCGTTACTGGGGATGATGTAATCAATACGATCCGGGTCACAGTTGGTGTCAGTGATGGCAACAACAGGGATACCTAATCGCTTGGCCTCATCAACGGCAATATTCTCACGCCTGGGGTCAATGATAAAGATGGCTGAAGGCAGACCTTTCATATGCTCGATACCACCCAGGTTGCGCTGGAGTTTGATCAGGTCTTTTTTCATCATCAGTGCTTCTTTTTTCTTGTACTGATTGATGGAGCCGTCTTCTTCCATGGCCTGGATTTTTTTCATGCGGTCAACAGACTTTTTGATGGTCTGGAAGTTGGTCATCATGCCGCCGAGCCAGCGGTGATTGACGAAGAACATCCCGCACCGCGAGGCCTCTTCCTTGATGGTTTCCTGGGCCTGGCGTTTGGTGCCGACGAACATGATGGTGCCGCCGTCAGCTACGGTATTGGCGATGAAATCATAGGCCTTGTTGAAAAGAGGCAGGGTCTTGTCAAGGTTGATGACATAGATTTTGTTGCGGGCTCCAAAAATATAGGGCTTCATTTTGGGATTCCAGCGTCTGGTCTGATGACCAAAATGCATGCCGGCAGCCAGCATTTCTTTCATTTTGATGTTACTCATGGGTAAATCTCCAATTTTGGTTGTTCATTCATCCCATGCCCAACCTGCTCTCCTTTCTCTGGTAAGAGAGTGGAAAACCGGCACCAAAGGGACTTTGCAGGGATGTGCGAGGTTAGGTCAATAGCTCCTGGCTGAGCGGTCTTAGAAAGCGGGTGGCCTCAAAGCTCGACGGCACAGGTGTTTACTGACATTGAAAAACAAGACCTTTTACCACTCTATGGTCAAGATTGCAAGGTGATTAACGGCTATTTGTTGCCCTCTTTGCCACTCTTTTGAGAGGATCCTGGCGGCGAGAAAAATTATATATTGGCTAATGACCAGAGAAGGACTAATAATTTCAATTGGTTTGTTTTGGTTTGTTGAAATGATGTCGGACGGATAAGGACTTTTCATGGTCGTAGATAAGGCGTTCATACTTTCCCTGGTGGTATTTGCCGGTATTTTCTGCCAATGGCTGGCCTGGCGGGTAAAGCTGCCGGCCATTCTTTTTCTGCTCTGCACGGGCATTGTCGCCGGTCCGGTTATGGGCTGGCTTGATTCCGATGCTCTGTTCGGCGATCTGCTCTTCCCCTTTATCTCGCTGTCGGTTGCCATTATCCTTTTTGAAGGCAGTCTGACCCTGAAGTTTCATCAGATTTCCGGGCTGCGCAGGGTGATCCGCAATATGGTCTCCATCGGCGGCCTGATCACCTGGCTGATCACCACGGTGACCACCCATTACGCCCTGGACTTTTCCTGGCAGCTCTCCTTCCTCTTTGGCGCCATAACCATCGTTACCGGGCCCACGGTGATTGTCCCTCTGCTGCGCACGGTGAGACCCAGTGCCCCGGTGGCCAATATCCTGCGCTGGGAAGGGATCGTCATTGACCCCATCGGCGCCACCCTGGCTGTCTTGGTCTATGAATTTATCCTGCTGGGGGCCGGCAGCACCGCCCTGGGCCATACCTTTCTCTCCTTTGGCAAGATACTCGCCATCGGCCTGGTGCTGGGCTCGGCAGCGGCCTATCTCTATGCCACCTTGCTTCGCCTTCACTGGCTGCCCGAATTTCTCCATAACGTTACTACCCTGGCCATGGTGATCATGGTCTTTGCCCTGTCCAACGTTCTTCAGCATGAATCAGGCCTGCTGACCGTGACGGTGATGGGCATCTGGCTTGCCAACAGTAAAGACGTGCCCATTGCTGAAATTGTCGACTTCAAGGAAAGCCTGAGCGTTTTGTTGATCTCGGTGCTGTTCATTGTCCTGGCTGCCCGTCTTGATTTCCAGATGTTTGTCCAGCTGGGCTGGCCGGCGCTCTTTGTCTTTCTTTCCATTCAGTTTTTGTCGCGACCTTTAAGCGTGGTGATCTCGGCTTTTGGCTCAAACCTGAGCTGGCCGGAACGCCATCTCTTGGCCTGGATTGCGCCCCGGGGTATTGTTGCTGCCGCCATCTCGGCGCTGTTTGCCATCAGATTGGAAGAGTCCGGCTATATTGAGGCCCCCCTGCTGGTGCCCTTGACCTTTATGGTGATTATCGGCACCGTGGGTCTGCAAAGCGCCACAGCCGGGTTTATAGCCCGCTGGCTGGGCGTTGCCGAGCCCGATCCCAAGGGCTTCCTGATAATCGGCGCCAACAGCTTTGCCCGCGCAGTTGGTAAGGCCCTGCAGGAGGTGGGCTTCCGGGTCTTGCTTGTTGATACCAGCTGGGAGAAGATCAGTACGGCGCGCATGGAGGGCTTACAGACCTATTACGGCCAGCCCGTTTCCGAACATGCCGGCCGCCATCTTGACCTGGTCGGTATCGGCCGTATGCTGGGCCTGTCGCCCCGGGGGGCGCTCAACTCCCTGGCCTGCATGCATTACCGCATGGAGCTCGGCTATAATGCCGTCTATGCCCTGCAGACCGAGAAGGACAAAGAGATTGCCGAGGACAGGAAGGCGGCTTCGGCCCAAAAGTGGTCGATTCTCTTTGGCAAAGAGGTAACCTACTCCTCCCTGCTGGCCGCCCTGCACCAGGATTGGACCATCCACGGAACCAGGCTGACGGAGAGCTTCAGCTATGAGGAGTACCTCCACACCTATAACGGCCAGGCCATCCCCCTCTTTGCCCTCAGACCTGACGGCAGCCTGGAAATTTTTACGGTTGGCACGCACCTGGCGCCCCAGAACGATTGGACAGTAATCAGCCTGGTGCCGCCGGGAGACCACGGCGGTGAAAGCGGCCAACAGCGTTGTGCCCCGACCCCAGTGTAGCCCCAAAAATTGGGGGTACGGCCTGCCGGGGGCAGCCTCTCGTTTGTTACCTGCCTCTCTCCATATAGTATAAAGAGCAAAAACAGCGAATCTGGCTCGCCACCATCTTTTGGTCTTTGTTTGTCAGGAGGACAGCTAGCCGCCTGTCCTGGAAAAGTCTTGACAGGGTCTTGGAAATTCAGCAGAGTTGGCGATTCTTTTTTTCACACATCAGCGGGAAGACCATACCTATGTCCTTTTCTTTACCAGCCAGGGAACCAAAAAAGATTTTGGTGCGTTCAACAAACTGGATCGGCGATGCCATTATGACCACGCCGGCGGTGCGTTCCATCAGGGAGAATTTCCCCGAGGCCCACATTACCATGTTGGCCTACCCCTGGGTGGCTGATGTCTTTCGGGCCACCGAAGGAGCCGTAACTCAGCCAGATTTCAAAGAGTCACTCAACGCAAATGCAGGCGAGACCCCAAGCGACGCTATCGTGCTCAATGACGTTTGGAAAGAAGCAGAGAGGCGATTTATTGAT
>JBFFIS010000106.1:0-7700 GCA_041556375.1 Desulfurivibrionaceae bacterium
ACAAAGGCGTCAAAACCCATGATAAAAAAAAGGGCCACGTCCTGGTTGAGACGACGGCGTAACTCTTTCAAGGTATCAATGGTATAGGAAAGCCCCTGGCGCTCGCCCTCCAAGTCTGAAATGACAAACTGAGGGTGGTCTGCCAGGGCCAGCTGCAGCATGGCGAGACGCTGGGCAAGGAGGCAATGGTACGATCGACCTTATGGGGTGGTCTGAAACAAGGAATAAAAAGAACCTGGTCCAATGCCAGGGAATCCAGGGCTGCCCGGGCCACAGCAAGATGGCCCAGGTGCACTGGATCAAAGGTACCCCCGAGGATACCGAGACGTTTAGGCCCGGACTTGACCATCACCATAGACGATGAACTTCTTAGTGGTCAGCTCCTTGAGGCCCATGGGACCATAGGCGTGAAGCTTGGTGGTGGAGATACCGATCTCGGCGCCGAGACCGAACTCGCCGCCATCGGAAAAGCGGGTGGAGGCGTTGATCATTACGGCCGAGGCATCCACCTCGCGAATGAAACGCTGGCCATGGCTGTAATTGTCGGTAACGATGACCTCGGTATGCTGGGAGCCGTACTGCCTGATATGGGCCATGGCAGCATCGAGGTCGTCAACGATCTTGACAGCCAAAATGAGTTCCAGAAACTCCATGGGCCAATCTTCCGGAGTAGCAGGTTTGGCCTCAGAGAGAATCTTGCAGGTCTGCTCACAACCACGGATTTCAACCCCGGCCTTCACCAGTTCCTTGGCCACTGCCGGTAAGAACTGGGCGGCAATATCCTTATGAACCAGCAGGGTCTCCAGGGCATTACAGACACCGGGCCGTTGGACCTTGCCATTCATAACAATGCCTACAGCCATATCAATTTGGGCACTATCATCAACAAAGACATGACAGACCCCCTTGTAATGCTTGAGCACCGGAATCCGTGAATTTTCAGAGACGAAACGGATGAGGCCCTCGCCACCACGGGGGATGATGAGGTCGATCTGCTCTTCGAGCTGCAACATAAAGGTCACCGCCTGGCGATCCGTGGTGGGGATAACCTGAATGGCAGCAGGATCAACATTTTCGGCCACCAGGGCGTCCTGCAGAACCTTGGCCAGGGCCATATTGGAATGGATGGCCTCGGAACCGCCACGCAGCAAAATAGCATTGCCGGCCTTCAGGCAGAGGGCAGCGGCGTCCACGGTCACATTGGGGCGCGACTCGTAAATCATGCCGATAACCCCCAGGGGGATACGCATGCGGCCCACGGTGATGCCGCTTGGCCTTCTGACCATATCGCTGATCTCACCCACCGGATCCGGCAGGGCAATGACCTCACGCAGACCACCGATCATCGACTCCATAACCTTATCGGAGAGGTGAAGGCGGTCAAGCATGGCCGCAGCCAGGCCCTTGGCCTTGCCCGCTTCCAGGTCCTTGGCATTTTCCGTTTGGATATAGGACTTTTGATCGGCCAGGGCATCAGCCATGCGGCCTAAGACATTATTCTTCTGCTCGGTGGACAGGATGGACATGGCATGGGCCGCTTTCTTGGCCTGCACCGCCATGTCTTTAATGGTTTGTTCGATTGACATATCTTTCTCGTCGTCGTTTAGCTGTTCAAATAAATAAGGCGTACCTAAAGAAAGGGCAAAAAGATACCACAAAGACTTTGTGGTGAAAAGGGCTGTTCCCTTATAGCTTGACGAGATTATCGCGATGGATGACCTCGTCGTCGCCCTTAAAACCCAAGATGTCGGCAATTTCCGAGCTCTGATGACCACAGATCTTCTCAATCTGGGATTTCTTATAATTGACCAGACCGGCAGCCAAGGGCTTGCCCTGCTTGTCCAGGCAATGAACGGGATCACCCACGGCAAAATCACCACGAACCTCAAGGATGCCAGACGGCAGCAGGCTGGAACCCTGGCGGCGTACCGCCCGGCTGGCGCCGTCGTCAAGGACAAGAAAACCCTTGGGCCGCAGGACATAGGCAATCCAATGCTTGCGGGAATGGAGTTTCTGCTTTTCCTCATGGGGCAGGAAAAAGGTTCCCACCAGCTCACCGGCAAAAAGGGACTGAATTACCCCTTTGCGACGTCCCGGGCCAATAAAGGAGTAACCGCCCCGGGCTGCGACCATCTGCGCAGCCAGAATCTTGCTACGCATGCCGCCGGTTCCCAGCGTCGAGCCGGAATTACCGGCCATATTAATCACATCATCGCTGATCTTGGCCACGGTATGAACCGGGGTAGCCTGCGCGTCGGTAGTGGGATTACCGGTATAGAGGCTATCGACATCGGTGAGGCAGATAAAAATATCGGCATCGATGAGATTGGTGACCAAGGCCCCCAAGGTGTCATTATCACCGAACTGCAGCTCCTCGGCACTTACCGTATCATTCTCGTTCACAATGGGAATGACCCCCCAGTCAAAGAGGGTGGAGATGGTATTTTTGATATTGAGATAACGGCCGCGATGGGCCAGGTCCGAATGGGTAAGAAGCACCTGGGAGACATAAAGATTGCGCTTGGCAAACAGGGCCTCATAATAATGCATGAGGCCGCATTGACCAACAGAGGCCGCCGCCTGTTTTTCCTTGAGAGACAGCACCGGCTGGATGATGCAGAGTTTGCGGCGGCCCACGGCCACGGCCCCGGAGCTCACCAAAATGACCTCGCGGCCGCTGTCACGCAAAAAGGCGAGTTCAGCGGCCAGATTTTCCATGGTCTCGGGATGGAGACCGGCATCACCGGTCAACACGGCGCTGCCGACCTTGACCACCACTCGTTTGACATCCTTAAGATGGGCCAGGCGAAGCTTTTGTCCCTCGTCCGCAGTTACACTCTCAGGCATGATGCTCAATCACCTTCAAATAAAATTTCTACCAACCACTCTTTAAGTTCATCAAGACCAGCACCGGTCTCAGCCGAGATAGCCAGATAGGGGATACCGGCCTCTTTGAAGCGGCTGGCCACCTGGGCAAAATCTTCCGGAGTCATGATATCAGTCTTATTGAGCAGGACCAAACGTTCTCTACCGATTAACTCCTCGTTAAACTGGGAAAGCTCATTTTCAATAACATGATAGTGCTGCAGTGGATCACCTTCCAGACCAGTGGCATCGATGACGTGAAGTAGAATACGGGTCCGTTCAATATGGCGCAGGAATTTATGGCCAAGGCCGGCACCTTCATGGGCCCCCTCGATAATGCCGGGGATATCAGCAAGGATGCAGGACTCGCCATAGTCGAAGTTGTGCACGCCGAGCTGGGGGTCAAGGGTGGTAAAGGGATAGGGGGCAACCTTGGGATTGGCTGCCGACAAACGGGAAAGCAGTGTTGACTTGCCGGCATTGGGCAGACCAATGAAACCGACATCGGCAATGAGCTTAAGCTCAATACGCAACCAGCGCTCCTCCCCCGGCATGCCCTTATCAGCTATGCGCGGTGCCCGATTAACCGAAGAGGCAAAGTGGACATTACCGCGGCCGCCCTTGCCGCCTTTGGCCGCCAAATAGCGCTGGCCAGGCTCAACAAGGTCAATAATGACCTCGCCGGTCTCGGCATCCTTGACAATAGAGCCGGGCGGAACCTCGATGACATAATCCTTGCCGCCTTGGCCGTGCATCTTCTTGCCCTTACCATGACCGCCGCTTTTGGCGATGAAATGGGAACGGTATTTAAAATCGATGAGAGATTGAAGGCGAGAAGACGCCTCAATATAAACAGAGCCGCCGCGCCCGCCGTCACCGCCGTCAGGGCCACCCTTGGGAACATACTTCTCCCGGCGGAAACTCACACAACCCCGACCGCCGTCACCGGCTTTGACAAAGAACTTTGCTTCATCAATAAATGCCATGGTGGACGCCTTTACGAAAGAACGGGCTCCGAAGAGCCCGTCAAAAAAAAGAAGTCATCAGAGAGCCGGAGACCCTCTGATGACGTATAGAAAACTTTATTCGGCAGCAGGATAGACGCTTACCCGTTTCCGGCCGCGGCCGAACTTCTCAAAGGTAACCACGCCATCAACCTTGGAAAACAAGGTAAAATCACGACCCAGGCCAACATTGGTGCCGGGATGAATCTTGGTGCCTAACTGACGAACAAGAATATTGCCAGCCCGGACAATCTGACCGCCAAAACGCTTGACGCCGCGGCGCTGGGCATTACTGTCGCGACCGTTCTTCGAACTACCGCCTGCTTTTTTATGAGCCATTGTTTCTTCCTCTATATGGTTCAAACCGGCCTTGAGGCTGCCGGCAACACTTTATTTACGCTGAGATTCCCTGAATTTCAAGGGCAGTAAAAAATTGACGATGGCCCTGCTTCAAAGAATAGCCCTGACGACGCTTCTTTTTAAAGACAATGACCTTTTTACCTTTATCCTGCTCAACGATCTTGGCAGTAACCTTGGCGCCCTCAACAACTGGCTGGCCTACTTTTACAGCCTCTCCGTCAGCGACCATGAGCACATCGCTGAGCTCTACGGTATCACCAACCTCGCCGGTCAGTTTTTCAACCCGCAGACGATCTCCCTCTGCAACCTGATACTGTTTGCCACCGGTACGAATAATTGCGTACATGCCTTTCCTCCAAAACTAAAAAGCTTCCCTTAGACAGGAAGCACCTCGTGACCACTTAAGCGTCACGTTTCGTTATCCTGATTAAAATTCCGACTCCGTTATCGCCAACAAGCAATTCCCGGGAACGGAAACAGTGATAGATACCACGTTTCGTTTTTTTGTCAACAATGAAAAGAGTTCTCAGGCCGGTGTCTTTCGCTTTTTTTCTGGATAATAAAGAATTGATACCATATCATTTCTTTAAGCACCTTGACTTAGTGATTATCCCCCAGCTATACAGGTGTTTTCGAATAATTGCCCCACTCACCGCCAGCAAAAAAACATCTGCTGGCCAGCCGGACCATCTTTAGGATTACCTTATGCCTCGTTTCTTTTTATGCCTCGTCTTTCTCACCACCCTTCTGGCAGCAAACGGCCAGGCCGCAACACCAGGCCTCTCTCAGGGCAAAACCGCCTTTGACCAAGCTCAGTACAAGCAGGCCCTGACCTATCTGCTCACCGCCTTTTCCTACGAACCTGCTGATCCGGACATCAACTTCCTCCTTGGCCGCACCTATTTCCAATTGGGGCGATACGAGGATGCCGTTATGTCCTTTGAGCGGGTGCTCTTTGTCAGCCCTGATTCGGCGCGGGTCAAACTGGAACTGGCCAGGGCCTATCTGGCTCTGGGCTCCAAGGAGTTTGCCAGGCAATATTTTCAGGAGGTCCTGGCCACCAATCCGCCGGAAGCGGTGTGGAGCAATATCCAGCGCTTTCTCCAATCAATCAAGGATTCCGAGCAGCGCCACTTCTTGACAGGTACCCTCTCTGTCGGTCTCGACTATGACGACAACCCAAGAACAGCACCCATCAGCGACACAATCTCCCTGGGCATTATTGACCTCCAGCTCAGCGGCGACGGTTCCGTGCCTGATGAAGACGCCGCCACCATCGTCACCGCCACCCTCAACCATATTTTCCGCCCTGTTGACAGTGGTTTCTTCTGGAAAACCGGTTTACTGAGCTACAACTCCTTTTACGACGACGAGCACGACCTTAACATTAATTATAATGAGCTTAGTAGCGGCCTCAGCTGGCAAAACGACCACCTCCTCTGGCAAAACAACCTGCTGGCAACAGCCGTTAATGTCGAGCACGAGAGTTACTATGACTCCTATGGTTTTTCTTCGGCCTTAACCAGTCAGCTTATCGAACGCTTCATTTTCACTGGCAAACTGCGCTTCGAGGATAAGGACAATAAGCGTTTTGCCTTTCGCTCTGCCGAAAACTATCAGGCCTTGGCAAACGCTGTTTTTCTTCTGCCCTCTGCCCGCCTCGGCTTCACCTATGGATGGGAGATGGAGTCCGCCTCCAGTGAACTGGTGAGCTATGACCGGATCATCCTGCAGTTACGCCTGGACACGCCGTTGCCATACGGCATTGCTTTTTACGCCAGTGCCGGCGCCCGGCTCTCAGACTATAAGGAGGAAGATCCGCTCTTTGCCAAAAAACGTAATGATGATCTCCACGAACTGTCAATCGGCCTGTCGAAAGCACTCTGGGAGGGCAGTACCAATCACCACAGCCTCATCGTCGCCTTGACCCACAAGTATACCGACACCGATTCCAATATTGATCTTTATACCTACCGAAGAAACGTCACCAACCTCGCTCTGACCTATGCCTTTTAAGCCCAAGAGGAAGATAATGCGTTACCCGATTCTGCTCCTTGCCATCCTTGCCCTCATCCCCATGTTAAGCGCTCCGCTGCTTGCCGCCGTTGACAATGAACCGGTGGCCCGGGTCGCCGCCCTGCGTAATCAGGCCACGGCCATCAGCGCCAGCGGCGAGGAAAGGGCCCTTAAGGTCCGCGCCGCCCTGTTTGAGGGCGACACCATTGCCACCGGCAAGAGAGGGCGACTGCAGATTCTTTTCACCGACAACACCATTATCAGCCTGGGCCGCCAGACCACCTTTGTTATCAACCAGTATCTCTGGCAGCCGGACAAGCAGGATGGCGAGTTTCGCTCCGAGGTCAAAGAGGGCATCTTCCGGGTCATGGGCGGCAAGCTCACCAAGGCGGCGCCCCAGAACTTCACCACCAAGACCCCGGCAGCCACCATCGGCATCAGGGGCTCCATGTACGCCGGCGTGGTCGCCGGCGACTCACTCTCCGTGGTCTTCCAGGGCGGTCGCGGCATTGTCGTCACCAATAATTTCGGCAGCGTTGAGATCCCTAAGCCTGGCTACGGTACCCATGTCAAGGCTGATGCCGAGCCGCCGCCCGCTACCCCCTTTAGCGGCGACGACATGGCGGCCTTCACCACTGGCCTTAACGGCCCGGAACCGGCAGACGATGAAGAGGCCGCTGCCACTGAGGCTGAAGCGACGGATGATGAAGACGCGGCTGGCACCGAGGCTGAAGCGACGGATGACGGTGGTGGTGACAGCCCTGCCCCCGAAGAACCAGTAGCACCAGAAGAACCGCTTATCTTTGACGGCCCGCCGCTTCCACAGCCCACCGACATTCAACCTATCTTTGAGACAATAGAACTCTGGACCCCGCCCACCGACGGCATCACCCATTTTCAGGGCAATGTCGGCGGTCTGTCTCTGCGTTATGCCGATGGCAGCCAGAGCAGCATCAATGAGCCGGCGGACATTTTTGCCAACTGGCATAACCACAAGGTGCTGGGCATTGTTAATGACCCCACCAAAGACAGCGGCATGCCGGTTTTCTTCTTTGGTGATATTGCCGGCAGCACGGTGGCCAACGTCAAGGTCTTTGGCAACACCACTCCCGACTTTGACCCCCTGGACCCCTTACCGGAACCGATCAGCGTGGTGGAAGGCTTTGGCAGCGGCGGTTTCCTGGGCACGGACACCGGCACCTTTTACTTTCAGGGCAGCGGCTACGATTATGAGATTGAGCCGGCAACGCAGCCAGCCCTCGGCTCCTGGGACGTCCAGGGTGTCGGCCTGGAGATGGCCACCGGCCCGGCCCTAACAGGGACGGAAGGCTGGACCGGCTATGTGGTCGGCATCTCGGAAGACATGGGCAACATCGACACCAACCGCCGGTTGCTTACCGGCAGCATAGGCCTTAGCATCAACAAGGATACCGGCAACATCAACGGCTCAATCGC
>JBFFIS010000107.1:0-7684 GCA_041556375.1 Desulfurivibrionaceae bacterium
CCTGGAATCTTGTCGAGATAGGCATGGGCATCGACCCTTTCCATAAGGCCCATGATCTCTATTTTGAATCCGCTGCCATGCTTATCGCCCTGGTGTCACTGGGGAAATATCTTGAAGCCCGTTCCAAGCTGAAGACCTCTGATGCTATAAGTGCCCTGATGGAGCTGGCCCCGGAGACGGCCCTGCTGGTAAAAGACGGGGCCCAGACAGAAATTTTGGTCAGTGAAATTGGTAAAGGTGATCATATCCTTGTCCGTCCCGGTGACAGAGTAGCCGTGGACGGCATCGTCGTCAGCGGTGAGTCGGCAGTGGATGAGTCCATGCTCACCGGTGAAAGCGTGGCTCTCAAGAAAAAGGTTGGGGATGCCGTCTTTGGCGGCACCTTGAATAAAAATGGCGCCCTTACGATTGTTGCCGATAAGGTGGGCCAGGATACTATGCTGGCCCGGATTATCCGCATGGTTCAGGATGCCCAGGGCTCTAAGGCGCCCATTGCCAATTTGGCAGACCGCATTAGCCTCTATTTTGTCCCCACCGTTATGGCTCTTGCCCTTCTGGCCGGGCTGTCGTGGTATTTCATCGGCCATACCGATTTTACCTTTGCCCTGCGTATTTTTATCGCCGTGCTGGTCATTGCCTGTCCCTGTGCCATGGGTCTGGCCACCCCTACCTCGATCATGGTCGGTACTGGTCGCGGCGCCCAGCTTGGTGTTTTGGTGAAAAATGGCGAAGCCCTGGAAATGGCGCAGAGGGTGCAAACCATTGTTTTTGACAAAACAGGGACCTTAACGCATGGCAGCCCGGCCCTGACTGATTTTGTGTCTTTTTCCGAGCGCTTTGGTCAAGACGTCCTCCTGAGCTTTTTGGCCTCGGCGGAGAGTAATTCCGAACACCCCCTGGCTGAGGCCCTGGTTAATTATGCCAAGAATAGGCAGATTGCCTTTTCCCAGCCCAAAACCTTTGAGGCTCTTCCCGGCAAGGGTATTGAGGCTCAGGTTGTCTATGAAGAAGTGATCTGTGAACTTCTCCTGGGCAACAAAGGCCTCATGGACGACAGGCAGGTGAGAGGGATTTCAGCGCAGGTCGTGTCTCAGGCCGAAGTGTTATCATCGGCTGGCAAGACGGCCCTCTATTTTGCCGTCAACGGTGATCTGCAGGCCATCATCGGCGTTGCTGATTCTATGAAGGCTGAGACCCCGGCAACAATTAACACCTTGCGGACTATGGGTATAGAGGTTGTCATGCTCACCGGCGATAATGAGCAAACAGCACGGGCGATTGCCGCTGAGGCGGGAATCGATCGGGTCATTGCCGGGGTCTTACCCGATCATAAGGCCCAGGAGGTCAGCAGGCTTCAGCAGGAGGGCAGGGTGGTTGCCATGGTTGGTGACGGTATTAATGATGCCCCGGCTTTGGCAACCGCAGATCTTGGCATAGCCATGGGTACCGGTATCGATGTTGCCATTGAGTCCGGAGATGTGGTGTTGATGAAGGGGAACCTCGACGGGGTGGTAACGGCGCTGGGCTTAAGCAGGGCGACGATGACCAATATAAAGCAGAATCTGTTCTGGGCCTTTGCCTATAATATTATCGGCATTCCGGTGGCCGCAGGTGTTCTCTTTATGTTTGGGGGGCCGACTCTCAATCCCATGATTGCCGGGGCAGCCATGGCGCTGAGCTCGGTATCAGTTGTGACAAATGCTCTTCGGTTGCGTTTTTATGCGGCCCCGACTGTTTAGCGGCCTGTATAGGGGGAGTGTCAAATAGAAATGGTGGCTATGGTCGCCGGATTTTCTTGAGCTGCTCAGAGGTGAGGGGAGTGATAAACTCCATGCCGATTCGAAATGGTAAGGGTTCGTCGTCCAGTTTCTTGTTAAACCAGGTGGTTTTTACCGGCAGGATGATTTCCTCGTCCTCCATGTATAGGACGATATGCAGTTTGAGAAGATCTGATTCCATGGGGGCATAGGCCAGGTGTTTGCGGTCGGTAATGACCTCGGCCATAGCAATACTTGCACCACTGCTTGAGATATCAAGAAGTTGGCCCTGGAGCCTTTCGGTTACCGCTGTCTGGTCGGTGGTGGCGGCCAGAAAAAGAGCGGCCTTGCCCTGGCAGGGGTAGCGTTCTTCTCTAGGTTGATCGTCTGTCATCAGTCACTGATCCGCAGTTGTTTACTGATGGCCCTTTCAAGGAGGGGGGCCACCGTATAAATGTCGAGGAGGTCATCGCTCTTGCTGCCTGGATAGGTGTCGGCGCCGATAATCTTGTTGATGCCGCTTTCTTTAAAGCGTTGCCTGCTGTCTCCAGCCAGGACAAGATGGGTGGCAAAGAGGATAACATCAGTGGCGCCAGCCTCTCGGCAGCGCTCGGCAGTCTGGATAATGGAACCACCAGTACGAATCATGTCGTCGCAGATAATAGCGGTTTTCCCCTTCACCACACTTGCCACCTGACCCACCATGGTCTTGTCCATGTCGAAGCGGTCTTTGTCGGCCGCGGTGTGGGCGACCCCAAGCTTGCCAGCCAGGCGAGCCACCCATTTTGACCGCCCGTAATCTGGGGAGACAAGGACAAAGTTTTCAAAATTTAAGGAACGGATCTTTTCAACAATGAGTTCGTCGGTCTGGAGGTGGAGGGTATGAATTTCACCACCATGGGCATTAAGTACTGCTTCGGAGTGCAGGTCGACAAAGGCGGCAAAATGTGGTCTGGCCCGAAAAATTTGTCTGGTCCGGGTAATGCCTTTGGGGATTTCCTGGATGCCCGGTTTGGCCTGCTCCATGGTTGAATAACCGAGATAGGGAATGATGACATTAACGCTGTGAGCCAAATAGTGATGGCAGCCGTCGATTATATCTATAAGCTCCAGAAGGGCACTATCAGTAGGGGTTGCGGCGATAATAACAATGTCCTTACCGGTAATGTCCGTGGGGAAGGCATGGTAGATCTCGCCATCGGCAAAATCTTTACGCTCCAAGGCCGTAAGGCTGCAACCAAAGAGGCCCGCCACCTTTTTGCCAAGGCTTTCAGACGCGGCATTGGCCAGAATTATAAGATCTTCTCGAGAGGTTCTTTTCATAATGTTTAACGTAGTCGGTAAGATACCACTATAACCCAAATTGTAAAAAGATTTATAAAAAATGACATTAACTCTTGGGGTTGCTGCCTTTTCCGCCTTCTGCCGTTCTTGTTTTTTGATTTTTTTCTGATTATAAGGACTTTTTGGATATTTCTTCCCCTTTCATAAAAGAAAATGATAGGAACAGGGGCGGTTTAAGCATGTTGTGTCAAGAGCTGGAGGATGGAATGAAAAAGGTGTTATTGGTGATTTGTTGTTCTGTGGTCATGGTGTTGCCGGGCCCATTTTGCCTGGCCCAAGAAGAGAGCAAAGAGACAGGCGAAAAGGGGCAGCACGTCAATAAAGAAATTAAAGAGGCCTCCAGAGAAGTGGCAAAAGAATCGAGAAATATTTTTCGAAAAACAGGCAAGGCCGGCAAGAGTTTCTGGCGGGGAATGAAGGAAGGCTTCAAGGACGCTAAGTAGGCAGGGTTTCGATGCCCTGGCAGCGTTGGGGGGAGGCGTTGTGCTGGTAATTCCGGCGCCAGGCCGAAGCTTAGGTGAAGAGGTTCTGGTTGCCTGCCACCTTGCGCACCAAGTCGCGGTAGTCATTGGCGCCATTACTGCCTGGGGCGAATTCATAAATGGTCTGGCCATAAGCCGGCGCCTCGGTGAGCCGGACGTTGTAGCGAATAGGCTTGCAGACATGGTCGCCATAGAGTTCCTCAAGCTTGTGGAGAATGCCGGTGGTGTTTTTCACCCGTTTGTCGAGAAAGGTGGGCAGGATATATTTGAGGCCAAGGGCCGGCTGGTACTTCTGGATGGATGAGATGGATTTTAGAAATTCCACCAGTCCCTGCAGGGTCATAACTTCCAGGGAAACCGGAATTAAGATTTCCGTGACATAAAACAGGACATTGACAATCAGGGGGTCCCATCCTGGTGATGTGTCGACAATGACATAATCAAATTGATCTTCAATGGGGGCGATTTTTTCCGCCAAGGTCATCTCGCCGCCGAAATCCTTGCGGTCAATGACCCTTTTGACCCCGGCCAGGGACTTGCCACCAGCCAGCAGCCAGAGATCCTCTCTGGCCTGAAAGAGACATTCCTCCGGTGCCAGTTCGCCGGTGACCAGTTCGGTGAGCCCGGCCGACGGTTTCGCTCCGAGCATAAAGGCGGATTGGCCCTGGGTATCGGTGTCGACAAGAAGCACCCTGAACCCTGCCAGAGAAAGACCGTTAGCCAGATTGACCGCCGTGGTGGTTTTGCCGACACCACCCTTGCTTAAGGAAATGGCAATTTTGCGTACAACGGGAGCTTTATCAACGGCCGTATTTTCTTCACCAAAGGGGAAGAGTTGTTTGCAGAATTTGCAGCGTACCCTGGTGACGTCTGGCGGGATACGTGTTTCGTCAATGGTGTGCTCTTTTGAGCAGTGGGGGCAGGTTATAATCATGGCAGTTTCTCACCATTTTCGCGGAGTTCGCTTTCGTCGCTGTCTTTTTGGAACTCTTTTAAGATTTTTTGGGCCAGGATGGAGTCAGTGCCATATTCGTTGAAGTCCTCAAGGAGAAGTTCCAGGGCATATTCAACGATGCGGGATTTGGTGATCTGCATTTTGGAACCTAGAGGCAGCTGATCACGGATAAACTTTGTGGCATTCTCCAAGTCCTCAGCCACGGCTTGCGAGAGGTGAAAGCTGCTTTTCCTTCTATTGAATTGCGGCGGCAGAAGCTTGCTGAGGAGGGGCGAGGATGTCGCAGAGGGGCGCCCACTCGGAGCTTCAGGATCTTGCGGCGAGTACAGTCTGATCAGTTGGGTGAGCTCGTCAAGCACCGGTATCGGGTCACCGCCATGGGCGCCGGCCGACATGATCTCGTTAATGATATTTGTTTTTCCGGTGGTAAAAGACATAGGTCTGCTTATCAGTTAAGGCATAAAGGTGAACAGGCTGGCCTTATGCTGGTCAATAAAACCCTGCAGAAGATCCGTTGCCTGTTGGTCCATTTCAAGAATTTCAATGCCGCAAAGGTAATGGATGCTGGTTGGGGTGACATGGGCAATCCGCCCTTTAACGGTGCAGGTTTTGCCGTTGATGGCAAGGTCTATGTCGGTGATTTCGGTATCAATGTCAAAGGTGTCGGCATCTTCAAGGTATATGCCCACGCCATTGGAGGCGACGTTGATCACAGTATATTGTTGGCCGTTGATCGTCACAGAGCCGTCCTGGGGGTCTTCAATGGGAATGCGGAAAAATTTTCTGCCGACCTTTTCTTGCTGTTCCTGCGCTGCCATTTTTACTCCAGTAATGTTTTTGTCAGAATGCTTGCCGGAAATTGTGAGTTTTCCTGCGTTCATAAGGTGTTGTACTTTTACTACTTGTAAGTAATTTATTAAAATAATAGCATATTCATAAAGAGGCGAGCAAGGGACGAAGTGATTAATTTGCTTGCCTATCCCCAGTAATTAGAAGGAGAAGGAACCCATGAAAATTGTAATTACCTATTGCTCAAAGTGAAACTATAAACCCCGTGCTTCCAGTTTGGGAGACGAACTTCAGGCGGCCTTTGGGGCAGAAGTGGAATTGATCGCCGGTTCAGGCGGCGTTTTTGAGGTGGATGTTGACGGCAAAAACATCTTTTCTAAAAAGGCCTTGAATCGTTTCCCTGAAGAGGGAGAGGTTGTTGAACTTATCAAGACCTAAGTACTCTTTGTGAGTGCTTATCCAGGGCGCCGCAGGTTTCTTTGTCTTCACCTTTCGCTAAACTCCCTGCGCTTCGTGGCACTAAGTCATACCCTGTTGCCTGCGGTGTTCGTTGGCCCGCCCCTGACATTCTTTCGAAAGTGGTAATCTATCCTTCTTGGTGATCCCATAAATTCATGATATTGTATCGGGGCTGCTCCCCTAAATGGTTCATCATTTTCTGGGGAAGGCTCTATGTTATGTGTGCTTCATTTCTTCTGATCCTGCGTGCCAATGACACTCTTTAGGAAAAACAATAAGAAGGACCTGCGGTCAATAACAAGGGTTACAGCCCTCGCCCTTGTCGGCTGGACATGGCTCTGTTTTTTGTCCGGATATTTCTATGTGAACATGGAAAAGGGCAGAACCATTGAGCTGGCTCAGAAAGAGGCCCAAACCATTTTCAATAAGGACAAAGCCTTCCGTTTCTGGGCCAGCAATCATGGTGGGGTTTATGTGCCCATAACCAAAAAGACCCCTCCTAACCCTGCCTTAAGCCATATCCCAGAACGGGATATCGTCACGTCAGGAGGCCAACATCTCACCCTGCTCAACCCTGCCTATATGATGCGCCAGATTATGGAGCAGTATGAAGAACTCTATGATGTAAAGGGCCATATTACCAGTCTCAAACTTCTTAATGAGAGCAATGCCCCTGATGACTGGGAGACAAGAGCCCTTAAGAGCTTCGAGCAGGGAGAAAAAGAGGTTTTCGAGGTCGTCGAAAGTGAAGGTCAGGACTGGCTGCGGCTGATGAGGCCGATGGTCACCAAGGCTGTCTGTCTTAAGTGCCATGCTCAACAGGGCTATAAAGTCGGCGATGTTCGCGGCGCTATCGGCGTTTCCGTCGCCATGGCCCCATATCAGGACTTAGAGACCAAGGCCCTCCGTGTTATTTATCTCAGCCATGTTTCTTTCTGGTTGCTCGGCCTGTTGGTGGTGATGATCTCCTTTCTGCACGGCAAGAGGAGGATCGGCGAAAGAATAGCCCATCAGCAGTCCCTGGAGGACAGCTTTGAAAAGATAAAACTGTTTGCCTATTCGGTATCACATGACCTGAAAAATCCGGTGGTCTCCATCCATGGTTTGACCAAGCTCTTGCAGAAGAAATACGGCGATCTCTTTGATGCGAAGGGCGCCTTGTATTGCCGGCAGATTATCAGCTCGGCTGAGCAGATTACCAAGCTCGTTGAGCAGATAAACATCTATATCTCGACGAAAGAGCATCCCGTTGATGTTGAATTGCTTGACCCCAAGGATATTTTTTCGCAGGTGCGCCAGGAGTACAGTAAGGACCTGGCAGCGCGATCTGTCAAGTGGCGCGAGCCTGAAACCCTCCCCGAGATCTCTGCCGATAGATTGGCCTTGCTACGGGTGTTTAGGAATTTCGTTGATAATGCCTTGAAGTATGGCGGTGAGGGCTTGGCTCATATTGAAATTGATTATGAAGACGCCCCGCCGTTTCATATTTTTTCAGTGCATAATGACGGGGTCTGCCTGCCCCCTGATGCCTGCCAGAAGGTCTTTGATCTTTTTACCCGCGAGGTCAGCAGTCAGAATGTCTCCGGCAGCGGCCTTGGCCTTGCCATTGTCAAGGAGATCGCCGAACTCCATGAGGGCAGGGTGTGGAGCGAATCCTCGGCAGAGCATGGTGTTACCTTCTATTTTGCCATTTCTAAAAAGTTATAATCTTCCCTCGTGGCTATAGGCCTTCTACCGGTTTATCTCATTTCTCCTTACGTGCTCATGGCGTTGGTCGGGTGGTTCCATTTACTGCCGCCGGGCAGTTCGCGACAGGATAGCCACTCCCCAGGCAGGCTTGCTTAAAAAATCTCTAAAATTCCTCGATGGCCCGAGTGATTTTGTAATAGGTGGCAAAA
>JBFFIS010000108.1:0-7665 GCA_041556375.1 Desulfurivibrionaceae bacterium
GTTCGTGTTTCGTGCGTCCTAGATGACGACTATGCCTGTTTTGAGTGTGGCTGCCAGGTATGGATAATTTTTAAAAAATAATGACGACTCTGTAAAAAAAATATCCCGGATCTTGTCCGAAGGTAGCGGGGAATCCCCAACCAAACGAACCAGGGGAGGCATTTTTTTTCAGGGTTCTTAACAGACGTTTCTTACAAAGAGGAAAAAGAGTGGCTAATCATAAATCAGCAATAAAGAGAAACAAGCAGAATGCAGTTCGCCGTGCCCGTAACCGTGCAATTCGTACCAAGATGAAAAGCTATATCAAGCGTATTGATGCAGCCATTGAGGAGAATTCAGTGGACAATGCTCAGTTGGCATTGAAAGAAGCTGTGCCCGTCATCATGAAGGCCGCTTCCAAGGGTACCCTGAAAAAGGAGAATGCTTCTCGCAAGGTATCTCGTCTCACCAGGCGGGTGAATAAATTTGCAGCAAGTGCTGCCTAGGTTTTTCCGGCTCTTTTTTTAGCCTCAGGAATTATCAAGTAGAAGGGACTTTGGTGGCCCCTGTTGCCGCTTCTAAGGAAACGATGAGACACCGGGCCGAGATAGATGGGTATGAAATATCGATAGGTTCGGTACTGATTTTTCCCTCTAAGCCCAAGGGCTCCAGGCTCTCTGCGAGTCTTCACGCCAGTCACCTTCTCTAAAAAAGCCATGGAACCGTATATCGGCTCCGTGGCTTTTTTTTTATGGCATTTACTTTAAGCAGTCCAAGTTTGACACTGCCTGACCAGGGTTAGGCAGTACGTATCTAGGGGATACCTGAAAAATGTATAAACCCGGGTTGGAAGATTTTAAGCAGCTGGCGGCAGGGGCGGGACTCATCCCCGTTTGTCGGGAAATTGTAGCTGATCTTGATACACCGCTCACGGTCTTTGCCAAACTTGCCGGCGAAGAATCCCACGCCTTTTTGTTGGAGAGTCTTGAAGGTGGTGAAACGTGGGGACGCTATTCCTTTGTGGGCTATGATCCCCTCCTGACCTTTGAGAGCCAGGGAGAGCATATCAAGGTCCGCCAGGGAGATACGGTTACCGAGCTCCGTGGTGATCCCCTTGCAGAGCTTAAGAGGCTTCTGGAATCTTTCAAGGCCTGCACTGACAGCGATTTTCTCCCCCGTTTTTTTGGTGGTGCTGTCGGCTATCTCGGCTACGATATGGTCCGTTTCATGGAACGTCTGCCGGAGAAGAATCCCCCCCTGGCCGACTTGCCGGAAAGCTCCTTTATGGTGCCTAGATTTATCCTGATCTTTGACAATCTCAAGCAGACCTTGAGTGTGGTCCATTGCGTCAGGGTGGCGTCAGGCGATGATCTTGATCTCGTCTACCAGCAGGCCCTGGCTGATATTGATACTGTCATCGGCAGGCTTAAGAGGTGTCCTCTGCCCTATGACGTTGTCGAAGGAGACGGCAATTTCGGGTCTCACGAGTTCAGTGCTAATATGGAGCCGGATGTCTTTCGAGATATGGTGGCCAAGGCCAAGGAGTATATTATGGCCGGGGACATTATTCAGGTCGTCCTCTCCCAGCGTTTTCATACCAAGACAGATATTCCGCCCTTCCTTCTCTATCGGGCCTTACGCCATGTCAACCCCAGTCCCTATCTCTTCTACGTCCGGATGGGGGACATCATCCAGATCGGCTCGTCCCCGGAAATTTTAGTTCGTCTGGAAGATGACAAGATTGAGGTGCGGCCTATTGCCGGCACCCGGCCACGGGGCATGACCCATGAAGAAGACCTGGCATTGGAAAAAGAACTGTTGGCCGATCCCAAGGAATGTGCCGAGCATCTTATGCTGGTCGACCTGGGCCGTAACGATCTGGGTCGGGTGGCCAAGTATGGCACGGTTGACACCTACGAGCTCATGGTCATTGAGCGTTATAGCCATGTCATGCATATCGTTTCCGGGGTCCGGGGCGAGCTTGCTGACGGCTGCGATCAGTTCGATGTGGTGCGGGCCTGTTTTCCGGCCGGTACGGTGAGCGGCGCTCCCAAGGTGCGGGCCATGGAGATTATTGAGGAACTGGAGCCCGAGCGCCGTGGCCCCTACGCCGGTGCTGTTGGCTATTTCGGCTTTTCCGGCAATATGGATTTCAGTATCACCATTCGGACCTTTGTTATGCAGGGCAATGATCTCTGGGTTCAGGCCGGTGCCGGTGTGGTGGCGGACTCTGATCCGGAGATGGAATATCAGGAAACCTTGAATAAGTCACGGGGGCTGCGTCGGGCCGTCGAGTTGGCCGAAAAGGGAATTTAACTCTACAGAACGACAGGCAAGACGTATAAAGAAGCAACTTCTCCTGCCTGAATTTTTTTGACTATCCAGGAGCAAAGACAATCATGATTGTCATTATCGATAACTACGATTCGTTTACCTATAATATAGTGCAGACCATAGGTTCCTTTGGCGAGGAGGTGAAGGTGTTTCGCAATGATGAGGTGGATATCTCCTTTATTGAAGGACTCCAGCCTGATCAATTGCTGATCTCACCGGGGCCCTGTTCGCCCGGGCAGGCCGGTATTTCCATTGCCGCCATCCGCCATTTTGCCGGGAAGCTGCCTATCCTTGGAGTCTGCCTGGGCCATCAGGCCATTGGCGAGGCCTTCGGCGGCACGGTTATTCGGGCCGGCAGGGTGATGCATGGCAAGACCAGTCCGGTAAGCCATGACGGCAAAGGGGTCTTTACCTCGCTGCCGTCGCCCTTTGCCGCCATGCGCTATCATTCCCTGGTGGTGGCCGAGGACGACCTGCCCGATTGTCTGGAGATTACGGCCCAGACCGATCAGGGGGAACTCATGGGGCTCCGGCATAAAGAACTCATGGTGGAAGGCGTCCAGTTTCACCCCGAATCGATTATGACCCCCGATGGTGTGCAGTTGTTGAAAAATTTTGTCAGTCCGGAGTATCCGCAGATGCTCCGGTAGGGCACTGGAAAAAATAAGATATTTTGGTAAGAAGAGTAAAGAGGAGAAGAGATGATCAAGGAAGCCATTGGTAAGATTGTTGGCGGTGTGGACCTTTCTGAGGATGAGATGGTCGCGGTGATGGATGAAATCATGAGTGGCAATGCCACTGATGCCCAGATCGGCGCCTTTATCACCAGTCTGCGCCTGAAAGGGGAGACCGTTGACGAGATTACCGGTGCCGCCCGGGTTATGCGTGAAAAGGCCACCGCCGTTGATGCTGGCGATGAAGGTGAGGTGCTGATGGATATCGTCGGTACTGGTGGTGATTCCTCCGGGACCTTTAATGTCTCCACCACCACCTCCTTTGTGGTGGCCGGTGCCGGGGTGCCGGTGGCCAAGCATGGTAACCGCTCGGTCTCCAGCCATTGCGGCAGCGCCGACGTTCTTGAGGCCCTGGGTGTTAATCTCTCCATGAGCGCCGACGACATCGGTCAGGCCGTTCGTCAGGTGGGGATTGGCTTCATGTTTGCCCCCATGCTCCATGGTGCCATGAAACACGCCATCGGACCCCGCAAGGAGATAGGTATCCGGACCATCTTTAATATCCTCGGCCCCCTGACCAATCCGGCCAAGGCCAATGTCTACCTGCTGGGGGTCTTCAGCCCCGATTTGGTGGAGACCATGGCCCATGTCCTGGGGCGTTTCGGCGTTAAGCGGGCCCTGGTGGTCTGCGGTGAAGGTAATATTGATGAAATCACCATCACCGGCCCCACCCTGGTCGCCGATTTACAGGATGGCAAGGTTTCCACCTACACCATCAGTCCGGAGAATGCCGGCCTTTCCCGGGCGACTCTGGCCGATATTAAGGGCGGCGAGACAGCTGAGCTTTCCGCCATCCAGGTCCGCGAGATTCTGGGCGGTAAGCCCGGTCCCTGTCTTGATACCGTGCTTCTCAACGCCGGTGCCGCCCTGATGGCAGCCGGCAAGGCCGACGATCTCAAAGGCGGTGTGGAACTCGCCCGTCAGAGTGTTGAATCCGGCGCCGCCCTGGCCAAGATGAATGGCCTGGTGGAGTTTTCTGCCAAGGGAGCGGCCTAGGATGATTCTCGATACCATTGTTGAACAGAAAAAAATTGAGGTTGCAGCGCTTCGCAAGCTGGGCATCAAGCCTCCGGGGGAGGTCGATGCCCCCCGCGGCTTCCAGCAGGCCTTGACCTCCTATGCCGGTATTGCCCTGATCGCCGAGGCCAAGAAGGCCTCGCCCTCCAAGGGCGTGATCTGCGAAGATTTTCGGCCCGTGGAAATAGCTCGGCGCTATGAGGCCGGCGGTGCCCAATGCATATCGGTGCTCACCGATGAGAAATTTTTCCAGGGTCATCTCGACTATCTTGCCCAGGTACGCCAGGCCGTCAAGCTGCCGGTGCTGCGCAAGGACTTCACCATCGATGAGCTGCAGATCCAGGAGGCCCGGGCCCACGGTGCCGATGCCATCTTGCTCATTGCCGCCATCCTGAGTCAGAATCAGATGGCCGAGTTCCTGGCCTGTGCCCGGGAGCTTGGCATGGATGTGCTGGTGGAGGTCCATGACGAGAGAGAGCTTGAGATGGCCTTGGCCATTAACAGCCCGCTCATTGGTATCAATAACCGCAACCTCAATGATTTCAGCGTTGATCTCAATACCACTCTGCGTCTTAAAAAAGAGATCCCGGCCGGCATCCCGGTGGTGAGCGAGTCCGGTATCCGTAATGTTGATGATATCAAGTTTCTCGATGATCATGATATCTGCGCCGTGCTTGTTGGCGAGTCTCTGATGCGGGCCGGTGATAAGGATGGTTCCCTGCGCGACTTGATGGGACGCTAAAAAAATTGTTATAAAAGATGTGCCGTACAACACGTAGGGTACAAGTTAGATAAAAAAAATAGAGGAGGAACAAGGCCAATGGCCGGTCGAACGCGGGTTAAGATCTGTGGCATGACAGAACCTTTCGAGGTTGAAAAGGCAGTGGAGGCAGGGGTTGATGCCTTAGGATTTATCTTTGTCAAGGAGAGCCCTAGGGCCATTGATCCTGAAGATGCAAAGGAAATTATAGCAGGGCTGCCGCCTTTTGTTGATGCCGTTGGCGTCTTCATGAACGAAGATCCCGAGGTGGTCGGGGAGATTGTTAATTACTGTGGGCTCACGGTCATCCAGCTCCACGGTCAGGAGCCCCCCGAATATTGCGCCATGATGCCCCGCCGGGTCATTAAGGCCTTCCGGGTCAAACCTGATATGGGCCCTGAGTTTCTTGAGCCTTATAACGACGTGGTCTGGGCCTTTCTTCTCGATACCTACCATAAGGAGATGGCTGGCGGTACCGGCGAAACCTTTGACTGGTCCCTGGTGGAGAGACTCAAGCCCCAGAAGCCCCTTATTCTTGCCGGCGGCCTCAATCTCGATAACGTCGGCGCGGCCATCAAACAGGTGCAGCCCTTTGCCGTGGATGTCAACTCCGGTATTGAGACCAGCCCCGGCCGCAAAGATCCCGACAAGATCGCTGCCCTCCTGCGCCAGGTATCCCAAGCCGATAACCTCTGCGTCTAAATTCTGCTCACCCAAATGTCATTCCCGCGAAGGCGGGAGATAAGCGCAGACTTCGCGGCAATGACTTGTGGAAATGGCTGAGATCTGATGGTAATCAGATAAAAAAAGAGGCGCTCCCGAATGGGGAGCGCCTCTTTTTTTTATGCTACTGCTCGACTCAAAGATTATTTGTTTTTGATCACCACATAGCGACTGTGGGCGCCGCGCTGGACAAGAAGCAGAATACGCTTGTCACCTTTGGCCTGGGCCAGGAGCTTGGCAAAGGACTCCATGTCGACGACCTTCTCCTGATTAATCTCGGTAATAAGATCACCCCGTTGCAGGCCGGCCATGGCGGCAGGGGTGCCGCCTTCGACATTGGCGACCAGTACGCCGCTTGCCTCGTCAAGCTTCAGGGATTCGGCCAGTTCTGGTGTCAACTCCTGCACCGTCATGCCCAGGGAGGCTGTTTCTTCCACGGCCTCATCACGGAGATCGTCATGGGCCTTTAGTTTACCGATGATAACGGTGAGGGTTTTTTCTTTACCCTTGCGCCAGACAGTGACCTCGGCCTTGACGCCCACCGGAGTCTGGGAGACCAGGGTGGGGAGCATGGTCATCTCTGAAATTTCTTTGTCCATAAAGCGGATGATGATATCACCTCGCTGGATGCCGGCCTTACCAGCCGGACTGTCTTCTTCCACCTGACCAACCAGGGCGCCGTAGGGCCGTTCCAGGCCAAACTGTTCAGCGATGTCCTGGCTGACCGTCTGGATGCGGACGCCGAGCCAACCTCGGGTCACCTTGCCGCTCTCGCGGAGCTGGGTCATGACATTCTTGGCCATATTAACGGGAATGGCAAAGCCGATGCCGATATTACCGCCGGAGCGGGAGTAGATAGCGGTGTTGATGCCCACCATCTCGCCATCAAGATTAAACAGGGGGCCGCCGGAGTTGCCGGGATTGATGGAGGCATCGGTCTGGATGAAGTTGTCGTAGGCGCCGCCCCCCAATGTCCGGCCCTTGCCGCTGACAATGCCGGCGGTTACCGTTTGTTCAAAGCCAAAGGGGTTGCCGATGGCTACCACCCAGTCTCCCACCCGTAGCTTGTCGGAATTGCCCAGTTTAACAAAGGGCAGCTTGCCCTCCGGTTCGATCTTGATCAGGGCCAGGTCCGTCATCTTGTCGCGGCCGATGATTTTTGCCTCATACTCCTTATGATTGGCGAAGCGGATATGGATTTCATCGGCATTCTCAATAACATGGTTATTGGTCAGGATATAACCGTCTGACGAGGTGATAACGCCGGAGCCCAGGCTCGTCCGTTTTTGGGTGCGCGGTTTACCGTTGCCATTGCCCTTGGGGTGGGGGCGGCCAAAAAAATGCTCAAAGAGGTCGGGGAGCTGATCCGGGGCACCGTGGAAGTTGAATTGGGGCAGGGGAGGGGCCTTGACCGTCTGTGTGGTGTAGATATTGACGACGGTATCACCATGGGTGGTGACCAGGTCGGCAAAGCTTGCCGGTCGGGCTGCCTGGGACTGGTCAAACAGGCCGTTTGTGAACAGGGAGAAGGCGGCCAACAAAACGACCAGATGAAATCGAGAAGCGGGGAATGTGCTGAGCATGGAAGTTCGCATATTGCTTATGCCTCTTGGTTATGGGGTTATGGTAAGTAAATGCACGTCCTTGATTGTAGGAGTTATGACATGGCACGAATCAAAAAGTTCTGTGTTTTCCGAAGGAAAGACACGACTGTGGCCGGATTTTCAGGGTTTTGACTACCCTGTAGTCTATCGAGGGGGAGTGAAGAAAGTCAACCACGCCTATAAAAATATAGATCCGGTGCCGGCTCAGGGAAGAGTTCCGGCACCACTAAGCGGTCATGGTTTGTTAGTGAAAGGCCACGGCAACGGTGAGTCGGCTGGCAGAGGATAATTTGTTGAGGTGGGAAAGTTCGCTCGGGGTGATATGGGGATCCACCGGGCCGAAAATATGCTGAAAGTTGGCGAGCTCACGGCCGGGAAGGCTGACAAGCAGTGTGTTGCCGCTGATTTGGGTCCGCCAGTTATGGTTGGCGGTCATTTGCCGGATCAGGGCGTGCTGATAGGCGGTGGAGCTTGCGTGGACTGTAACAACGAGATCAGGGGGAATGGCCCCGAA
>JBFFIS010000109.1:0-7633 GCA_041556375.1 Desulfurivibrionaceae bacterium
GACAAAGATAATTACAGAAAGTCCAAGAGGCTCATTTGCATGGTTCTGGCCGCCGAGGCCAGAGCGGCCTCATAGGCATTTTCTGCTGCCTTGAGGTCCATGATGGCCTTCAAAATATCAGTGTCCTGTTGGTCAGAGAGGTTCTCCTGGACAGCCAGGTTGAGATTGGTGAAGATCTGGCTTTGGACGTCAACACGGTTGCCGCGAGCCCCGAAGTCGGAAATATGGGTGGTGAGCTCCTCCATAACCAGGTCAAGGTCACCAATGGACTTATTGATGGCGTGGACCTGCATATCCTCATTGTTGATGCACACCGCCTCAGTGAAGTTGGATGAATCACCACTGGTGGAAAAGGTGTAGCGGTCAGGGTCGGAGGAGGTAACCTCCAGGTAGCCGTCGATGTTCCAGGAGGCATTGATCCCCGGGATGCCGTCAAGCTTGGCGGCTATGGAGTCCGGAGTGTCGACGTTAATGTCCACGGGGATGACGGCGTCAAAGGTCTCGGGAGGCACATGGTCATGGTCGACGACGTTGACCGTAAAGGAGCCGTTGACAATGGGCTCGGGCAGGTCTGGGTCGTTGGGCAGGCCGGTGGCACTGCTGGCAAAGGTGGCAAAACGATCGGTGACGTACATGAGGCTGGTAACCTCGGTGAAGTTTTTGCCAAGTAAGGCATCTTCTAAGTCTTGCAGGGCCGAAAAGACCTGGGTGTTCTTTAGTGCCACCTGGCCGTTTTGGGAAATGGTGATTTTTTCCACCTTACCTACCTTGATCTCCAGGACCTCTTCTCTGTCCCCGGCATAGCGGACATTGCCCTCCAGATCGGCAATGGTCAGGGCCGAGAGTTTGCCGTCTCCGGCTACGTCGGTGGGCTCACCAGTGACAACCGTGCCGCCGTCAAGGCCTAGGGCGATGAGGCCGGCCTCGTAGACATTGCTGTCAGTTGAAAAGACCGGCGATTCCAGCATGAAGGTTCGGTTTGATAAAAGCTCAAGCCTGCCAAAGGAAACCTGGTTTGCCGCCGTGGCCGGCGGTGCGCCGTTTAAATGGGTGATGTCCTCGCCGTTTGCTGAGGTCTCCACCTGGATATTACGGCCATCAATGGCCTTTAGAACCAGGGTGCCGCTACTGTCACGGCTGGCATAGACACCTGTACTGGCCTGGCTGGCGTTGATGGTTTCGATAATGGTGCTGTCAATATTCTGCGAGGTCGCAATTGGACCAGTGGCTACGGCAAAGATGTCGATGCCGTTAATAATGACATCGCCCGGACCCAGGGAGCCGACACCAAGAGTAACCGGGGCAGAGGCCGTGACGATAGCCGGGGTGATTTCGGCCGTGACGCCGGTCTGGTCGCTAATACTATTAATGGCCGTGGCCTTGGCCGCTGCCGACAGGTCCGGCTCAACGCTGGATATGCCGTCGTCCTGGGCGGCCGGCACCCAGATGCCGTTGATCTTCAGGTCATTGGCGCCAAGGCTGCCGTTTGCATGGATACCGTACTCGGTAGGATTGCCGTCGGCATCCAGGGTGGTGGGAGCAATGGTGCTGTCGGCAAAGCCGGCGATCTGTAGAATGGCGTCGGTGGTGGGCTCAAAGGTGAAGGCTTGGCTGGAGCTCAGGGAGACAGCGCCGGTGTTGTCGGCGTTGGCGTTGGCGGCCGAAATGGCAGTGGTAAAACCAAGGACGCCGGGAGCTGCAGCCGGCAGTGGCGTCGTCACGTTGATAGCGCTTTCATCACCCTCCTGGACATTGCGAAAGAGCAGGGTGCCAGCTGCTCCGCCGTTATCACCGGTGCCCATCACCGCCTCAACACCGGTAGTGCCGCTAAGGGCATTGACAGCCGTGATGGTCTGTTGGGCGACCTCGGCGGCGGTACCGTCGGCCGTATAGATCACCGGGGAACCGTTGATGTCAAAGCTGACATTGAGGGGCCCGCTGACGGTGGTGTCGGTTATCGGAGTTGTGCCGGCAATCTGGGTGGTGAGGCTGGCTGTGACCCCCGAGGTCCCGGTGGTGAGGTTAATGGCATCGCGGAGGTTGGCAGCGCCGCTCATGGTGATGCCGTTGGTCTCGGCCGGCAGGACCACCGGGCCGACAGGCACAGAAGGGGGCGAGGTCGGCGTCGAGAATTGTAGGTCACCGGCCAGCAGATTGACTCCACCCTCGACAGTGCCGCCTTGGTTGAGGAGATCGATGGTGGTCGGTGTGGTGCCGTTTAGGCGGTAGCCATCAATAAGGTCATGGATAAAGGGGGCCGGTTCAGTCTCGGTGTAGCCGGAGGTGCGGTAGCCGCCAAAGATGTATTTGCCGGCAATCTGGGTGTTGGCCAGGGTAACGGCCTGGTCCAGGAGGTTGGCAACCTGGGGGGCAATAAGATGGCGGTTGGGGGCCACCACCGGGGTTTGGGCCGAAATGGCGATAGTCTTGGCCTCCATGACCTGGTCCTTGATCTGGCGCAGGGCGTTTTCCGCGGCGGTAATCATGGCGCCGCCATGGTTAAGATTGTCCTGGTACTGGGCAATTTCAGCAACGGTTGTACGCATACCCAAGGCCGAAACCAGATTGGTGGGGTCGTCGGATAATTTTGACATCTGCCGCCCAGAGGAGATCTGGCTGTTGATCTTGGCGAGGTCTGAACTGATGCGGTTTATGTTCGATTGGGCCTGGGAGAAGAGGGTGTTTAATGTGGTTCTCATAGAGATTCTCCTTGGCTTTAGCGGTTCACAGAGTTGAGCAAGGTCACCAGCATCTCATCCGAGGTGGTAATCAGCTTGGCTGCAGCCGTGTAGGCATGCTGGAATTTGATGAGGTTGGCCATTTCTTCGTCAAGATTGACAGCGGAGGTGGCATCACGCATTTCCCGCATTTGGTTGGTGATCAGGATGTTGTAGTCATAATCTCGCTCCACTGAGCGGCCCTCTAAGCCAACAGTGGCAATAAGGGAGTTGTAATGACCATCCAGGGTGTTGTCGCTGGAGCCGATAAAGGTGATGGCCTCCTGCTTCTGGATATTTGTCATCAGGAGGGCATTGGCTTCGTCACCGGTGAAGATCTCGCCATAGGTGTTGACTTGGCCGGCGGCCAGGAACTCCAGGGAGTCGGCCACCTGAGCATTGATATCGATGGTAGCGGCGCTATGGCCGGAAAAAAAGGTGTTGATCCCGGCGGTGGCCAGAAAGTTGGAGGTGTCGCCGCCAAAGGCGAAGCTGTGGCCGGCATCCGGGGTAAGTACCAGTTTGTCGTCCTGCACTGTGGCCCGCAGCCAGGGGTTTGGGCACATGCTGCTTGCCTGTTCAATGGAGGCATTGATTGAGTTGGCGACGTCATGGAGGGTGTATACCCGGTCCATGGGCACCTCAACGGGCTGGGGCAGGGCCAGGGTGTCGTCGCTATTATAGAGCCAAATCTTGAAGCTGGTGCCATCGGTGTTGAGCTCGTCGGCGTAGGCATAGCCCATCATGGATTCGCCGACGCCGCCATCGGTATATTCAAAGGATATCTTGCCGTCGCCAGGGGAGTCGTAGACCCCGAAGGTACCACCGTCAAGGCCCAGGTGGGCCAGGTAGACATCGGTGCTGCCGGCGTCGATATTGATAGTGCCCTGATGGTTAAAGAGGGTGAGTTCGCCGCTATTATGGGTGGCATCAGCCACGTAGCTGCCGTCAAGGAGACCGAGGTTGCTCTCCGGGGAGGTTACGGAATTGTCAACGCCGGCAATGACAATCTGCGATTCGTCGCCGGGATTATCGTTGCGCAGGACAATGGAGTCAAGGGCGCCGCCATTGGCGCCGGTGCCGACCTCTGCTGTCAGGGTTGCCCGCGGTACATTGACCGGGCTGGTGGCAGCGTTATGGGCGGTAAAGGCATTATTGATCGTCGTCACCATATTGGCGGCAAAGGTGGCCGGCGCGCCGACATCCCCTGCCACTACGGTATAATTAATGGCAATGCCGTTTACGGTGAAGTCCAGGGTGTCACCTGCCACCAATGTGGCGGCGGTGACGGCATCGCCGGCGGTCAGGGTGGTCATTCTGGCCTTGACATCGCTGAGGGAATCGTTGATGGCATTGGCGGCATTGGCAGTCTTGCCCATGGCGAGACCGTTGATGGCTACCGCCCCTTCAATGTGGCCAACCTCCCGGTTATTAATGGTGAAGGTGCCGGCGGGAATATCTTCCAGGGCCGTGGCGGCATCCACTGTTGACTGGAGTCGGGTGGTGTCTGCCGCGATGGTAGCACTTTCCATGATATCGGAAAAACGTTCCAGGCCGACACCTTGGCTATGTTGTTGGTTGACCTCGCGGATTAGTGAGTTGGCCAGGGCGTCCAGGCGTCCTAAATAATTTTCCGGCTCTCCCTCGAGAAGTTGAGCATGGACCTCCATCCAGCCGCCCATTTTGCCGCCCAGGTCATCACTGGTGCCGTCGCCGATGACGGTGAGGGTTACCTGGCCATTGGAGTTGGTGGTTTGCCAGTTGAGATTGCGATCATCCCATTTTACCGACCAGGCCTGATTGTTTTCCACCAGAGAATGACCATCCTTAAGGAGGATGGTGTAGGAGCCTGTTTCCATCTCAAAATAATTGATGTCAACAAACTGGGCCAGTTCCTTGGTGAGCTCGTCGCGTTGGTCCCGGAGGTCATTTTGTTTGTGGATGTCGCTCTCGCCGCTGGTGATCTGTAAATTCAAGCCGGCAATCTGCTTGGTCAATTCATTGACATCGAGGACGGCGGCCTGCAGGTTGGAGCTGATGTCCTGGCGGGACTGGGCAATTTCTGCCGCCATAATATGGAGCTGCTCGTTGATGAGGTCGGCCTGTTGGACTACGGTCTGGCGCGACGAGATAAACTCAGGGTTGGTGGAGAGGTCCTGCCAGCTTGACCAGAATTGGCTCATTAGGTCATTGACCGCCATGCCTGGCGCCTCATTAAAGGCGGTCTCGACGATGCGCATCGACTGGTGCTGGGCCTCAAGGTTGCTCAATTTTGACTCTTGATCCACCAGGCGCTGGACCATAAAACGGTCATACTGTCTCTCAATGCGTTCTCCCCGGACACCATTGCCGATATAGCCGATGCCGATGGGGCTGGCCGTCGGGCTGGTCAGGTCCAGGGTCTGTCTGGAGTAGCCCGGGGTGTTGACGTTGGCCACATTATGACCGGTAACGCCGATGGCGAGCTGGTGGGTGACCAAGGCCTCCTTGGCCAGGTTAAGAACGTGGGAGATGCCAGCCATGATTATACCTCACAAGAGAGCAGAGACGGCCCGGCCTTGTCCATCTTGGCCATATGGCCGCGGGAGGAGTAGGTGGGGTCGGTGGCAATACCGTCACTGATCAGGGCAATAGCATCGCCCAGATAGCGCAGGGTGTCTTCGGTAAAGCTGTGGTTGATGTAGCTCTTGCGGTCGATTTCGGCCCGTAAGATTACCAACTCCTGGCGAATTTTTTCCAGCTCGTCAGCCTCGTGGGGCTGTACGTGGGTATAGAGGTCGCGGAGCTGGATAACCTCCGTGTCGTCCCCTTCGGCATCAGTGCCAAGAATGGCGGCAGCGGTTTCCTGGATCTGCTCGTCCAGGTAGATCATCTGGCGCAGGCCGTTTTCCTTCTGCTTGCTGATCTGCATGAGGATGGACATTCCCATCTTAAGCAGACCGGCCTGCTCCTGGTCGAGGATATGGATAAAGGCATGGGTGTAGCTGACCTGCTTATGCAGGTGGGCCATGAGGGTTTCGAAATAGGGGGTGTTTGCTGTCATGGGAGGTCTCCTTATCTGTCAGCGCCCTTGCTGAGTTGTTTGAAAAGCATGTCGCCAAAACCAGAACCTTGGCCCGCCGCCATTTTTTCGGCAAGTTGCTGGTCGATCATGGACTGGAAAAGTTTTTCGCCGTAGCTCTTTTCGAAAAGTCCCTCGGCCTCAAAGGCTGATTCCCGCATGGTGGCCAGCATCTGCTGGGTGAGCAGGGCCTCAAAGTCGGCACAGGCCTTGCGGAGTTTTTGATTTTCCTCCGGGTTCAGGGTCTTCTCCTGGCCTGGTTTGGCCAGGGCTGTGATCTGGTGTGGAGAAATTTCCATAATCCTTCCTCGTTCGGCTTAGCTGCACCGAAATTAACTTTTGGCTAAATGATCTGAAGATCAGCCTTGATGGCCCCTGAGGCCTTCATTGATTGAAAGATAGCGATCAGGTCACGGGTGGTGACGCCCACCGAGTTTAAGGCCCGCACCACTTCACCCAGGGTGACTCCGGTATCGAGCTGGACCAGGAGATTTTCCTTGTCGCGGGCGGTAATGTTAAGGTTTTCCTCCTGGGAGGCGGCCTGGCCAGGGGCCGGGTTTACCTGGACGGAGAGGTTGCCGTGGGCAATGGCCACCTCGGTGATGGTGACATTTTCACCCATCACCACGGTGCCTGTTCGTTCATCAATAATTATTTTGGCCTGATTGTCCGGGGTAATGTTGAGGTTCTCCAGGGCCGCCATCAGGGCCACCTGGTTGTCGGCAAATTTTGGGGGAACGGTGATGGCCACGGTGGCGCTGTCCTTGGCCGTGGCATAGGGGCCGGCCAACATCGAATCCACGGCGCTTACCACCCGGCTCATCGTTGTAAAGTCCGGGCTGTTGAGGTGGATGGAGAGCTCCTTTTTGCTGAGCAAGGAAAATTTTACCTCTCTTTCCACCGTAGCCCCTGATGGAATACGGGCCACATTGACATGGTTTTTCTGGCTGTTTCTGTTGGTGCCGCCCTGGAGCTCGAAGCCACCGATGGATACCGGCCCTTGGGCCATGGCGTATATCTTGCCGTCTAAACCCTTGAGGGGGGTGGCAATAAGGGTGCCACCGGCCAGGGAAGAGGCGTCGCCCAGGGAGGAAAGGTTGATGTCGATGCTCTGACCTATCTTGGCAAAGGCCGGTAGTTTGGCAGTCACCAGAACCCCGGCGACATTTTTGACCTGCAGGTCTGCCGGGTTGACGTGGACCCCCATATTCTCCAGCATGTTGACCAGGGCCTGGGAGGTAAAGGGCGATTTCTTGCCGTCTCCGGTGCCGTTTAGGCCCACCACCAGACCATAGCCGACAAGCTGATTGTCGCGGACGCCCTTAATAGAGGCGAGGTCCTTGAGGCGCGCTGCCTCCACTGCCTGTCCCCAACTCAGGAGGATGATAAGGGTGAGGATGGCGAGAAGATGTTTTCTGTAGGTCGTTTTCATGGCTTGGTTCCCAATTTTTCTGCTTTTGTTTTCTTAATTTGCAAAGGGTGTGCCAAATGGTCTTCGTCGGGTATTGCTGGTTAAGGCATTGATTCTAAAAGAAATAAGCGTCTTTTCTGTGGTGGGTAAATTTTTCCCACCATAGAAAAGACGCTGGCCGAACTCTCTGATGAACTCGACTCGTCAATGTTTCTAGGTATCCTGTAGGCTGCTCACACTCCAAGGTATGTCAAAAGGGCCAAAGGATATCCACACCTCTGGCCAGCCAGCCCGGCTGCTGTTTGTCGCTTATTGAACCCTCTCCGGAAATTTCTATGCGGGCATCGGCGATCTGGGACGATTTGATGACGTTGGCCGGTGAGATGTCGGCCGGCCGCACCAGGCCGGAGAGAATAATGTGCTGGGTCTCGTTATTGGTTTTCA
>JBFFIS010000110.1:0-7495 GCA_041556375.1 Desulfurivibrionaceae bacterium
CACCGGCAGCTACTGAAAATCAACTCTTCTTGCGCGGCCGGCCAGCTTTCTTTTTCGTTTTGCCCTTTCTCTCCTCAATAGCCTTGCGTAGGTTATCAGGAAGTCCCCGGGCCTTACCAGCCTTCTTACGCTTATCTGAAAGGGCCTTAGCACAGAGAGGCTGACGTAATGGCAGACCATGCTTTTGACGATAGGAACGACCATCAAGACCGTGGGAGCGCAGGTGCTTGGGGGAAAGCATCTTAAAAGACTCGCCACACTCAAGGCAGATAATCTTATTTTTCAAGATAGACTTTTCCGGCTTAATATCAACAGCTGCAGATTCTGCAAGAGCTGACTCGCCTGCTTCTCCTTGGGCCTCTATCGCTTGTAGAGATTGCAGTGAATTAAAAGTATTACCCAATGCAGCAGCAACATCTTCGGTGGTCATTGCGGTGCCTTGACATTGAGACTTGACGATGTCAGCAGCCATCTCCAAAAGTGATTTAGCCATAATTCTCTCCTCTGTAATTTCTCTATGATCGTTGTTGAAATATATTAGTCAATTACCAAAATGAAGACTACCATATCACTACATGATTTTAATATCAAATCTCCACTACTTTTTTTTAACCTCTTAACACTTCACGTAGTCCTATGGATCACAAACACAGAGAAATGGTTAGAAAATAGACAAACAAGATATGACGAGCAACCAAAAGGCTCTTATATAAAGAGTCAGCAATTGCTCAACAGGCAGGATATTTTTCCGCGAACTAAGGATTTCAGAATAAAGAAATCGTCAGAAACAAGATTTCAATCTTTAGTGCGGCGGCGATCTATTACAAAGTTTGACCCTTCTTTCTACTTAACAAAGTGCTTGAGCTGTGATGCAGCATTAGAGACTTCAGCTGAATGGCTGAAGGCATGATTACTAGTCGGAATGACAGCAATAGAAAGGCTAAGTAGGCCAAATGTTGTTTCCCTGCCCTGACGATCTTTTTCAACATAACAACCGGCTTCAATGTCCTCTTTAGAAAGGAACATATTGCGCACGACTTCAAAATGAGAAAGGACGCGTTTGCATATTTCTTCAACAATATCTTCTGGAACAATAAACAAAAAATCATCACCGCCGACATGACCTACAAAACTCTTATGACGGGCCATCTCCTCCATGACATTAACAAGGATCCTGGCCACCATGAGTATAACATCGTCACCCTGCGAGAAACCGTAGCGGTCATTATATGGTTTGAAATTATCAATATCGACATAGCAGACGCCGTAACTCTCGTCTGATTCGATGGTCTTCTGAATGGCCTGAAGGATAGAAGTATTGCCGGGCAAACGACTCAAAGGATTATTATCAAAAACCCTGGCCATACGGGACTGGGCCAGACGGATGCGAGCAAAAAGAACTTCACAATCAAACGGTTTAATGAGGATATCATCAACAGAATACACGTCCCAATCCAGGGCGCTGAGCTCTTGAGACTCAACCACCAGCAGAATTGGCATATTGGTTTTTTGCAGACAGGCCTTGGCGGCACCAAGAAGATCCATACAGCCAGGAAGAGCCTTATCGACAATGAGCATGTCGGGTGGATCTTCCAAGACAACGGAGATGGCATCGTGGGCAGAGGTAAAGCGGAGAAGCTGGTAGCCGCTGGCCTTCAAGATAAGACAGGGTTCTTCACCGACCAAGACATCTCCGGCAATGAGAAGACGTGTCATATTTTAAAGACTCCTGGTGAAACGAGGGCCACCTTGCAGGGGTATTTTGTTATTCAAAACAACTCAGGGGGCTACTTTTTGTTTTCCAACTCAGACTGAATATCAAGGCTGAAGCCTTTAACATCCCAGAGGTTCTCTTCAACCTCACTCAAGACCTCATCAAGATCTGCGGCAGAAAGCCCCAATTGTTCCCAGGCAACCTTGCTCAAGGGAGGCACCCAGATATCAGCGCCATGGCCATAACCCAGGCCGCGAATCAAGACGTCGCTGAAGTGGAGAATGGCCGAGGCCAAGGGTTCTTCCTTTGATTTTTTCGGTAGATGATGGCAGGCGATGGGCTCAACAAGCTTCTTGGGAAGAAACCAGCTTTTGGCAAGCCAGCCGCCGACCTCAGCATGATCAAGCCCCAGAACCAGCCGCTCAGCCTCAAACATGGAAATCTGCTTCATCTCAACAATATTACAAATCTCATCATACTGTTCCGGCAGCTCCATCTTTACAGCCACCTTGCCGATATCATGAATGAGACCAGCCGTACTTACCTCTTCCGGATCCTTGATCCCCAGACGTTTGGCAAGGATACTGGCGGCAACCGCTGTGCCGAGGGAATGTTCCCAGAGCTCCACATCAGAACTCTCCATGAGTTCAAAGATGGAGGCACTGATGATCAGACTCTTTATTACATTAAAACCCAGGAGGATGATAGCACTAGACAGAGAGCTGATCTTTTGCGGGAAACCATAAAACGCAGAATTGACAAGCTTTAACAGTTTAGCAGCCAGGATATGATCCTTGCTGATCACCTTGCCCATCTGTTCTGTTGTCGTATCAGGGTCTTCAGCCATCCGGGAAAGCTTGGCAACAATACCAGGCAAGGTCGGCAGATTCTTGACTTCCCGTAGGGCCTTGCGAAATTCTGCTTTGCGATTGTTTTCCATCAGCCCTCCTGTTCCTTGTGGGACTCTACCATCCTTTCCATAATTCTCTTTTTCAAAAACATCAGGGGCGGCACATGTTTGACCCGAGAAAACCTTTTTTCAATATCGAGGAGCTCCGCTTTCAAACTTTTTTCACCCTCTACTTTAACTGGATGTCCTTCCACGGCTATATGACTGATATCCATCTTCACAAAGCGGGCAATCATGGCCTCGGTAAGGGCCGTGCCTTTTCCACACAGAGTACGGCCCTCGGGAGTCTGGACATCCTTGGCCAGCACCATGCCCTCGGCAGCCTGTTGACAGAGAATTTGTTGCACGTTTCAACCTATATTTTTGTTTATGTAATGCTTTGTTCTTATACCTAAAATTACAGGATATATAAAGATCACCGCTAATTACTAGAAATAAAAAATCAAACTCACTCCCTAGAAACCTGAAAAATTCTACCTACTCTCTTTTTAACCTGGGGCCATTGACAAAAAATGGCTCCAACATTATCTTTACGAACCAATAATACTGTTAAAAAAACACTATAAACTTCCTGAATAAAATTAAATAGTTCAACCGGAGGGTGAACCAATGCCCATATATGAATACGAATGTGAAGCCTGCCAGAAACTCATCGAAATGTGGCAATCCATGTCTGAAGAACCCCTTGCCGCCTGCCCGAAATGCGGCGGGTCGGTAAAGAAAATTATCTCCCAGAGCGCCTTTCACCTCAAAGGTGGCGGCTGGTATTCCGATGGCTACAGTAACACCAATGGCAAAGCTGGCACAAGCAGCGAGCCGGCAAGCAGCACCGAGAAAAAAGCCGCCTGCCCTAACGCCGCGACCTGCCCCTGCGCCTCATAACAGATTTTTTTACTGAAAAAAAGCCGCCAACCTGCAATCAGGTTGGCGGCTTTTTTTTGGCGTGCCGCTACCCACATCCGCAACATCACACATACTTGTCAGGTTGTCACAATCACCATGGCATCGCCATAACTAAAGAAACGGTATTTCTCGGCAATAGCATGGCTATAACAGCGTAACAGCTCATCTCTGCCCATAAGGGCACTGACCAAGAACAGCAATGAAGATTGGGGCAGGTGAAAGTTGGTGATGACATTGTCGACAATCTTAAAACGATAACCGGGGTAGATATAGAGCTCACAGCCCCCTTCCCTGGCATGAAGGCGCCCTTGATCATCGCCAGCAAACTCCAGGGCCCTGACGCTGGTGGTGCCCACAGCCCATACCCTGCCACCACAGGCCTTTGCCCGGTTGACATCTGCAGCTGTTTCTTCAGAAACAACCAGATATTCAGAATGAATCTGATGGTCACGGATATCATCGACCCGCACCGGTGCAAAGGTACCATAGCCGACATGGAGAGTGACCGGGGCAACGACCACCCCTTTTGCCTTGATAATTTTTATAAGTTCATCGGTAAAATGCAGCCCGGCAGTGGGCGCCGCCACCGCCCCGGTATGGGCGGCATAGACGGTCTGATACCGTTCCCTATCTGCAGGCGATTGGCCTTGGTCGCGATTTATATAGGGCGGCAACGGGAGCTGACCCAACTCGTCAAGACGGTCATGGAGGGCCCCTGAGAAACGCAACACAACAACAACCTTGCCATCCTCCAGAAGATCGGCAACGACGGCATTAAGCCCCTCACCAAAGACTAAATTTACCCCTACCCTGGGCCGCTTGGAACTCTTAACCAGTCCCACCGCTTCCACCTGCTGCCAGCCGGGAAGACCATCGACCTCTTTGGCTTCCATGGCCGGAAAGGAGAGCAGCAACAGCTCGACCTTGCCACCAGTATCCTTTTTACCAAGAAGCCGGGCAGGAAAAACCTTGGTGTTATTGACCACCAGAACGTCGCCTGGCGAAAAAAAATCAACCACCGATCGAAAGGGAAGATCTTCAATGTGTCTACTCTTGGCATGGTAAGAGAGGAGTCGTGAATCTTCACGGCTAGGGGCGGGATGCTGGGCAATGAGCTCAGGAGGCAGATGAAAATCATAGGCCTTTATGTCAAAGATATCGTTATTCACGTTAGAAAATAATGGTTAAGAAAACCAGGAAGTTCGCTGGGCCAGGTAACAGAGAAGCAAGCCGGCAGCCAGGGCGAAGAAGCCAAAGATGCGCAACACCGGGGATTCCATTTCAGAAAGCTGCCTGAGCCACTGGCGCATGGAATCTGGACAGGCGATATAGGGTAGTGACTCAAAAATCAATACCATGCCAATAAGAGAGATGAACAATTTCATGGCCGCATAGTAGCAAGAGCAGTCGTCAATTTCAACAGCTTGATCAACCACCCTTTTCACAGCAGGCAAAAATATCATTTATTTCAGCGGCGACCAGTGCTGCACGGTTGATAAATAATGCCGAAAATGCCTTTTTCAGGTAAGGTGCATTGTTTATTTTTTTATACGTAATTAAGACTCCAGCATGATTATCAGAAAAAAAACACGCCAGATAGCTGTCGGCAACGTCAAAATTGGTGGCGATGCTCCCATTGCCGTACAGTCCATGACCAATACCGACACCCGTGATGTCACAAGCACTGTGGCCCAAATCCACGCCTTGGAAGATGCCGGTTGTGAAATTATCAGAGTAGCGGTTCTCGACCTTGAGGCGGCAACGGCCCTGGAATCGATCAGGAGCAAAATCACTATTCCGCTCATTGCCGACATTCATTTTGACTCTCGCCTGGCCGTGGCCAGCATGGAGCATGGCGCCCAGGGAATTCGCATCAATCCCGGTAACATTGGCGGCAGAGATAAGCTAAAAAAGGTCGTGGATGCCGCCAAGACCTACCATGTCCCCATTCGGGTCGGGGTTAACTCCGGCTCGGTGGAAAAAGAGATCCTCAAAAAACATGGGCACCCCACCCCGGCGGCCCTAGTGGAAAGTGCCCTCAGGAATGTTGCCCTCCTCGAAGAGCTTGGTTTTTACGAGATAAAGATTTCCATCAAATCCTCAGATGTTCTCACCACCATCGACGCCTATCGTCAACTTTCCCAAGCCACGGATTACCCCTTGCACCTTGGGGTCACCGAGGCTGGCGGCCTTATCGGCGGCACGGTAAAATCAAGCGTTGCCCTGGGCATGCTGCTCTATGAAGGGATCGGTGACACGTTTCGCATCTCTTTGACCCGCGATCCTGTTGAAGAGATCCGCGTCTGCTACGAGCTTCTTCGTTCTTTGCGCATCAGGGAACGCGGCCCCGAGCTGATCAGCTGCCCCACCTGCGGACGCTGCCAGATCAATCTTTTCGACCTGGCTGAAAAGGTAGAGGCCCATATCCAGACAATGGAGACGCCGCTCAAGGTGGCGGTAATGGGCTGCGTGGTTAACGGCCCGGGTGAGGCCAAAGAGGCTGACATCGGCTTGGCCGGCGGTAATGGCGTCGGTATTATCTTCAAGAAAGGCCAGCTCTACAAAAAAGTGCCAGAGGCAGAACTCTTTGAGGTCTTCATCAAAGAACTTGATGCCATGAGTAAAGAAACAACATTAAAAACACCATAACAAATTGGCCCCGAACTCACCGAAAACACCAAAAAACATCTTTTGAAATTTTGTGTATTCCGTGGCCTATACAAAAAAACAACATACCCTTCTTCTAATCAGGATTTATTATGCTTTTTTCCCAACTTCTTATCCCCACCCTCAAGGAAGATCCCTCTGAGGCGGAGGTCATCAGCCACAAACTCCTGCTACGGGCCGGCTATATCCGCAAACTAACCAGTGGCTCTTATACCTACCTCCCTATGGGTCTTGCTGCCATTCGTAAGGTCGAGCAGATTGTCCGCGAAGAGATGAATCTGGCCGGCGCCCAAGAACTTCTCATGCCCATGGTCCAGCCCGCTGACCTCTGGGAAGAATCGGGGCGCTGGCAGGAGTATGGCAAGGAGCTTCTGCGCGTCAAGGACCGCCATAACCGCGACTTTTGCCTGGGCCCTACCCATGAGGAGGTTATCACTGACCTGGCCAGGAAAAACATTCACTCCTACAAACAGCTCCCAATCAATCTCTATCAAATCCAGACCAAATATCGTGATGAGGCCCGGCCCCGTTTCGGCCTCATGCGCGGTCGGGAATTCATTATGAAGGATGGCTACAGCTTCGACGCCACTGATCAGGGCGCTGAAGAGACCTATGAAAAGATGAAGTATGCCTACCATCGAATTTTTACCCGCTGCGGTCTAAGCTTTCGGGCGGTGGACGCCGATTCGGGTGCCATTGGCGGCAGCTTCTCCCATGAATTCATGGTGCTGGCAGATACCGGCGAAGACACCATTGTCGTTTGCAAATCCTGCTCCTATGCCGCCAACATGGAAAAGGCGACTTGTCAGCCAAGCACAGCTGCCACGGACGTTGCCCTCAAAGAGGTGGAGAAAGTCGAGACCCCGGGTAAACGCAAGGTCAAGGTTGTCTGTGACTTCCTTGGCATCAAGGCCTCGGAACTGGTTAAGACCTTGGTTTACATCGTCAAGGATGAGGCCATTGCTGTGCTCTTACGCGGCGACCATGAGGTTGAAGATATCAAACTGGCCAATATTCTCGGGGTCAGCGACGAGGATATGCGCCTTGCTGACGACAAGGAACTCTTTGACGCCACCGGCACCCCCTCTGGTTACCTGGGCCCCATCGGCCTACAGATCAGGACCGTTGCCGACCAGGAAATCGCCTTCATGCATAATTTTGCCGTGGGCGCCAACGAGAAAAATTTCCATCTGCTTGGTGTCAATATGGACCGTGACTTCACCCCGACCTTGCTCGGTGATATCCGCAAGGTCACAAGCGAGGACCGCTGCGTTTTATGCGGCGGCGAGCTCGAGCTGACC
>JBFFIS010000111.1:0-7362 GCA_041556375.1 Desulfurivibrionaceae bacterium
CTGGAGATACTGTTGCCCTTGGCGGCCGTGGCCACCATGGTTCTTCTCTGTCATTTTCTCAGGATACTTTCGCGAACGTCCGGTGGTCAGGCATTGTTCCCTACCGGCATGCTGGTCCCCTGGCTTGGTTTGCTCGTGGCTGTGGCGGGCCTGCTTTGGTTTTGGCCGGCCTGGCCTCTCTATGCCGACCATATAAAGGAGCTTACCCTTTTCTGGCAGGGGCTGTGGCCGGTGGTTCTTGGTTGGGGGGTGATGTTGTCGGTGTGGAAATGGTGGCCGGACCGGAAGCGCTTGGCCGTGCCGGCCGGCGACATTCTTTGGCTTGTCTGTGGTCGACGGCAGACAGGCCGGCGTTTACCAACAAAGACGGTTGTCGTCAACGGTGCCGGGAAAATGGCGAGGCCCTGGAAAGCTGGCGCGGCTCAGGTACTCGATGATCTGGGGAGGGCCATGGAGAAAAGGTTCATGCGCTGGGGAGTGGTGGGGAGATGCTACCTGGCGCTCTATTTTCTACTGCTCTTTCTGTTGCTCCACAATTGAGACTGTTTTCATGCTATGGCGAAAATTTGTCGGGCCGGCTCGTTTGAAAACAGTGCCCAGGCCGGCACCTCGTTGTTGAGGTGTGTTTCATCAAGAGAGAGGTGGAAATTCTCCTGGCCATCAAACTCAAGGCGAATCGAGAAGGCAAGTATAACGAGGCCTCTTGTCAGGCCTTCTTGTTAGCAGATTTATTAATGGCCACCTTGAGTGCCTCTTCTATCTTTTTGACATAATGAAAGGTCACCCCCTCTTTGACGTTTTCCCTGATCTCGTAGACATCCTTCTGGTTTAAGTAGGGCAGAATAATGTCGGTGATCCCGGAGCGCACCGCTGCCAGCACCTTCTCTTTGACGCCACCCACCGGTAAGACATCGCCGCGCAGGGTTATTTCACCAGTCATGGCCACATCCTTGCGCACCGGCAGATCGGTGAAAAGTGAGGTGAGGGCAACCACCATGGCAACGCCGGCTGACGGTCCATCCTTGGGGGTGGCGCCTTCTGGAACATGGATATGGAGATCCTTTTGGGAAAAAATTTCTTCGTCCACCTTTAACTCCTCGGCATGGGCCCGGATATAGGTGAGGGCGGCTGCGGTGGATTCTTTCATGACATCGCCGAGCTTGCCGGTCATCTTCATGCCGCCCGTGCCCTTCATCATGGCGGCTTCGACAAAAAGCAGGACGCCGCCCACCGGTGTCCAGGCCAGGCCGGTAGCAAGGCCGGGCCCCCAGGAATAGGTGGACGTTTCCGGGAAAAACTCGATCTGGCCCAGATAGTCAACAAGCTGCTCCGGGCCAACAAGGACCTTTTCTTTGTGGCCGGTGACGATGTTCTTTGCTACGCCGCGACAGATGGCAGCCAGTTTGCGCTCCATGGTTCGAACCCCGGCCTCGCGGGTGTAGGAGCGGATAACCGCGCGGATGGCATCATCGGAAATTTCCAGATTTTTGGCGGTGAGGCCGTGGGCCTTGAGCTGGCGCTGAAAAAGATGATCCTTGGCGATATGGAGCTTTTCCTCTTCGGTATAGCCGGTGAGGGTGATGACCTCCATCCTGTCGCGCAGGGGGCCGGGGATATTTTCCAGATAGTTTGCCGTGGTGATAAACATCACCTTGGAGAGGTCGAAGTTGACCTCGAGATAATGGTCGCTGAAGGTGGAGTTCTGCTCAGGATCGAGAACCTCCAGGAGGGCGGATGAGGGGTCACCGCGGAAATCATTGCCCAGCTTGTCAATTTCATCAAGCATGAAAAGAGGGTTGTTTGAGCCCGCCTTTTTCAGGCTTTGGATGATGCGGCCGGGCAGGGCGCCGATATAGGTGCGGCGATGCCCCCTGATCTCAGCCTCGTCTCTGACGCCACCCAGGGAGAGGCGAACAAATTTACGCCCCATGGAGCGGGCGATGGATTGCCCCAGGGACGTCTTGCCGACTCCTGGAGGGCCGGCAAAGCAGAGAATGGGGCCGTGCATGTCTGATTTGAGCTTGCGGACGGCGAGAAATTCAATAATCCTTTTTTTAATCCGTTCCAGGCCGTAATGATCCTTGTTTAAATGCTCTTCGGCCTTGGCGATATCCAGGCTGTCGCGGGTGGATTTTTTCCAGGGCAGATCAAGTATCCAGTCAAGATAGGTGCGCGAAACGGTGTATTCCGAAGATGAGGGGGAGATCCGTGACAGGCGATCAAGCTCTTTCTCGCCAACCTTGCGGACCTCCTTGGGCAGTTTGGCCTTGGCGAGGCGCTCCCGTAATTCCACAAGGTCGAGGTTGTCACTGTCTTCGCCCAATTCTTTTTTGATGGCAGCCATCTGCTGGCGGAGAAAAAATTCTCGCTGCTTGGAATCGATGTCATCCTTGACATTTTTTTGGATGGCGGCGCTCATCTCAATGGTTTCAAGCCGTTTCGCCAGTTCCTTGGTGACCTCACGAAGCAGGGGTTTGGCCTCAGAAATTTCCAGGATGGTCTGTTCGCCTCCAGCGGGGAGATGAAGCTGGGAGGTGGTCAGGTAGGAGATGTGAAAAGGGTCGCTGAGGGAGTCCATGGTCATGATCAGCTCTGGTGGCAGCTTGGATATTTCCACCAGTTGTTTGAACTGGTCACTGATGTTGAGGCTCAGGGCTTCAATTTCCTGGTCCATTTCAAATTCCATAGGAATTTCAGCGACCTTGGCCACCAGATAAGGGGTTTCCTGACTAAAGTCAGTGATGGCTATCTTTTTAATGCCGCTGACTAGAATCTGGTAGGAACCATCGTCGTTTTTGATGAGCTTGTGGATGTACCCGGCAACCCCGACTTTATAAAGATCCTCAGGTTCGATATGGGACTTGGGCTCCATGCCTTCCAGGTGGGTGACAATGGCAAAGAGTCGATCTTTGACAAGGGTATCGTCAATGAGTTGTTTGGAGGAATCATCCTTAACCTGCAGGGGGAATCCCATGCCGGGAAAGAAAACAAAACCATGGAGAGGTAAAACCGGCAGCTGAGCCGGAATTTTCAGTTTGGTGGGGTCCAGGTTTTTGTTGTTGTTTTCTGAGGTGTTTTTTGCTGGCATTCTACGAATCCTTAAAAGGTTGTTGAGGGAGGTTCTGTCTTGGCGCGCGGTTTACGACGACTAATTACTCAACCTCAATCTTTATACGACTCTGGGTTTCAAATTTGGGCAGGGTGATTATTAAATAGCCATTTAGGCATTTTGAGGTGGTTGCCGAGATGTTGACGGCGGTTGGTAATTTTATTTTCCGTTGAAAATCTCCATGCTCAATCTCAAGTTGGTGGATACATGTGGTGTCAGCAAAAGAGGGGGCTGGTCTCTCGCCGGAGACGGTGATGAAATTCTGCTCGGCCACCACGGCAATTTTATCAGGGTCAACACCCGGCAACTCCATGTAGACAATAATTTCGTCGATGGTTTCAAACATGTCAACCGGCGGTGCCTTCATGACGGCATGGTAGGGCAACATCCGCGGTACAGACATATGGCTTAAGACACGGCCAAGATGACGTTCAAGATCGGTAAAGGTGTACGGTTTGTTTTTTTTGAATCGATCCATCTGAAACACCTGGTTAGCAGTTAGTTTAATGAAGGTGAAGGCAAAAAAGATTGATTGATAAATTAGCTTAGTATGATCACCGTAATCTTGTCATGGCTTTTTTATCACCTCTGGGGCGATAAAAAAATGGAACTTGCGACAAAAAACGGGTATCAATAAGGGGAGACTAACTTTATCTTGACAAGGTAACTTTGACTCAGTACAAATGCCCTTTGGATTTGTTGACAATCCACCTTGGTGAGTGGGCCGCCGGCCGCAGGAGTGAGTAAATGCGTTTCTTTTGTTCCAATAAAAAGTGCCCAGATAAGAGCGGAGAAGAGGGGAGCTGTACAAAGATTTCCTGTGAGAAGGGCTGTATGCCCTTAAGCGAAGTGAAGGCGGGGAGTTGTGTCTGCGTCCGCCGCTACAATGGCTGTGGCAAGATGCGCAAGCGCCTGCTTGATCTCGGTCTGACCCCCCAGGCCAAGGTAGATGTCGTTCGCCGGGCCCCCTTGGGTGATCCCATGGTTCTCAATGTTGGCGGGTACGCCGTTACGCTGAGTGAGTCAGAGGCTGTTCACATCGAAGTGGCCTTTTCTGAAAAAAACTCGTAATATCAAAACCTTATAGTTAGGCATTCTGCTGGGGCTATTCTCGTAACTTTTTACTTTCCTTTGTAGGCCAAGATCCTTTCCTTAGACTGCTGTTTTTTAGTAGATATTCTCCTCTGGAAAAGGTATTTTAGTAGCCAATTGCTATCACTTTAATTTCTCAACAGATTTTCTGGATGGAGGAGTGACGTGGATCATTCCCGGGCCTCAAGAAAAACATTGTTTTTTGAAGATCCAGAGCTCTCTCGTTTCTTTTTTGCCTTCCCTCTCGAGAGGGCACGTCATTCACCTGAAGATTATGGCCTCTCCACGGTTGTAGAGGCTTTTCATCAACCCATGCTTACAAGGGATAAAAATGACTGCGGTTGTTGTTGAACAGGACTTGTTCCAGGCGTGTCAGGTTATTTTTGGCGATGAGTTAAGTATTTCCCGCGAGTTCCTTGAATATGTTCAGATGTCCGGAGTAAAAAGCGCCTACCGGAAACGCGCCAAGGAGACTCACCCTGACCGTCTGGTGGGTGAAGGTAAAATGGCCCAGGTGCGGGGCGCCCAACGCTTTCAAGTAGTTCAGCAGGCCTATAAGGACTTGAGCATCTATCTTGATGCCAGAGAAAAGGGCTTTCGCCTCGCCGTCACATCTGTCCATCCACCCCGCAACAGACCATCGGCGCCTCCGCAGACCAAGGCCTGGAGCAGCAGGGGTGAACGGGCTGATTTCGCCAGAAAGCAGGCCCAGGCCCGGCAGAGAAAAAACCAGCCTGGCGCTTCCGCTTTTCAGGGGCACAATTTTTCCAGCCACCGCCCCACCCATAAAAGCACCCAGGGTAGCTTGTTCACCGGCAGGCTGCCGGAGAGGACGTTGCTCTTTGGCCATTTCCTCTATTATTCAGGTCTTGTTAACTGGCAGACAATTATCAAGGCCCTGGTTTGGCAACGGACAAACCGGCCCCGTCTTGGTGATATCGGCCGGCGCTTCGGCTGGCTGAGCTCAGAAGATATTATTTCCCTGTTGAAAGCCCCGGATGGCAAGCCTTTCGGCAAAAGGGCCGTTGATAAAGGTCTGCTCACTACCCGGCAGTTGAATACCATCCTGACCTTTCAGAAAACCCAACAGCGCCGGATTGGTGAGTACTTTGTTCGGGAAAGGATTTTCGACAAGGCCAAGCTGGAAGAGATTCTTAACCGATATCATGCTCATAACTACAGGCAGAGCAAGCGGTGCAGTAAGGCTTCTTGATGTGTCCTAAACCCTTCTTCTTTTTGTGAGTTATAACAACCTCCTCTATCTCCTGGTTGTCATTTTTCTTTTGTCATCCCAGCCGGTTGCCGCCGAGGTAGCTCTGCCTGCCTGGCAGGCCGGTCTGCTTTTTGGCGTTAAATTCGCTGTTTTCCATTTCTTCTGCCGCCTCTTTTTTGCCCCCCGGCGGGTTGTTAATGTCAAAACCTACCTGCAGGCCGAAAGGCATCTGATGCTTTTGGCCATCGCCTTTCTGGCCATCGATATCTACCTGCTTGATTGCCTCTACTATTTTTCGTTTTTGCCTTTTGTTAAGACCCTGCCCGTTATTGGCAGGTTTTTAGGCTTGCTGCTCTTTTTTGTCTATCTCGGCAATGTCTGGCTGGCTGCCTCCTCCAGAGGTACCGCTATTTTTGGTCGGGCTACTCGCACCCTGGCCTTTGTCATCGAGAATGTGCGCTCCAATCTGCCCATTGTTCTGCCCTGGTTCTTCATCTCTCTGCTTTTGGATGTCTTGAATCTGCTGCCGATACCGATAGTCAAAAGTTTTATGGCTTCCGGCTCAGGAGAGATAATTGTCCTGGGCGTTTTTTTTCTCTTTATCGTTCTTGTTTTCCCGCCTCTGCTAATGAAGATCTGGGACTGCCGGCCCATGGCAGCCGGTTATGTTCGTGATCATATGGCTTCTTTCTGCCAGCGCCTCAATCTGCATTACCATGATATTATGATCTGGCCTCTTTTCGGCGGCCAGATGGTTACCGCTGGAGTTGTCGGCTTCATTGGCCGCTTTCGCTATATTCTCGTCACACCCGGTCTGCTTGCCAACTTAAGCCCCGCGGAAATAGATGCGGTTCTGGCCCATGAAATCGGCCATGTCAAACGCTATCATATGCAGCTCTACCTTCTGGTTTTGGTGGGTTTTTCAATTATTATCAACCCGCTCCTTGAGCTCTTTCTCTACTCTGCCTTGCAGGGCGACTGGTTTTATCGGCTGGCCGAATTGACACGGTTGTCGGGGGCTGGACTTCTCGATATCTTTTTGCCCCTTACTCTGCTGGTGCTGCTCGTGGTTTTTCTGCGTTTTGTCTTTGGTTTCTTTATGCGTAATTTTGAACGCCAGGCCGATTTGCATGCCTTTACCAGTTTGGGCGGAGGGCGGGCAATCAGCGCTGCCCTGGAGAAGGTGGCCTGGCTCAGCGGTGATATCCGTGACCTGCCAAGTTGGCACCATTTCGGCATCAGTGAGCGGGTGGATTTTCTGGCCAGCTGTGATGCCGATCCGGGCCAGGTCGACAAGCACCATCGCAAGGTCTATCGGGCCCTGGGCGCCTACTGTTTGTTGATTTTGGTTGCCGGCGTTCTTCACTTCACCCTGCCCGGAGATCTGGTGGAACAGGCGGTAACCGAGCGGGCCATCAGCAAGCTTGAGGAGGAGGTCAGTCGTAATCCCGACAATTATCAACTCTATTGGGCCCTGGGTGATTTCCATTACCGCCAAAAGGACTTTGCTAAGGCCACAGCCGCCTATCAACGGTCATTGAGCCTGGCCCCGGAAAACCCAGAGGTTCTCAATAATTTGGCCTGGCTGCTGGTGGCCTGTGAGGATGAACGATTTCTCGATGCCGATCAGGGCCTTCTGTTGGCAACCAAGGCGGCGAGCCTGCGGCCCGCCCCGCATATTCTCGACACCCTGGCCCATGCCTACTGGCTTCAGGGAGAAAAAGAGATGGCTCTGGAGATAGAAAAGGGCGCCCTGGCCCGGGCCCGCCCAGAGAATAAAAAGATCTATGCCGAGCAACTGAGAAAGTGGCAGGAGCTGGCTGCACCTGCGCCGGAGGGAGCCCTGGAGTTTTAGTCAGAGTCGGCCAATCTTTTGGCAAAGGTGAGGTCGCCCAGGGGCTGGGAGGTCATCAGTTGGCTGCCGATCATGCCGCCAAACTCTTCAGCC
>JBFFIS010000112.1:0-7330 GCA_041556375.1 Desulfurivibrionaceae bacterium
CCCGCTCGTTTCGACGACGTGATCGGACAAGAACATATCATGACTACGCTCAAAAATGGCGTCGCTTCTGAACGGCTGAGTCATGCCTACCTGTTTTGCGGGCCGCGCGGCACGGGCAAAACCACCTCGGCGCGATTGTTGGCCAAGGCCTTGAATTGTCTGGATGAAGATTTGGGCGAACGGCCGTGTAATGTTTGCTCCATTTGCAAGGCGATAGGCGACGGCCGTTTTCTTGATCTGATCGAAATTGACGCCGCCTCCAACACCGGCGTGGACGACATCCGCGACCTGCGGGAGAAGATCAACTTCTCCCCCTCCGAAGGCCGCTTTAAGGTCTACATCATCGACGAAGTGCACATGCTCTCCACGGCTGCCTTCAACGCCCTGTTGAAGACCCTGGAAGAGCCGCCCGAGCATGTCTATTTCATGTTTGCCACCACAGAGCTCCATAAGGTGCCTATTACCATTCTGTCTCGCTGTCAGCGCTATGAGTTGAAAAGGGTGGGGTTTGATACCCTGGCTGAGTTTTTTGGCAGAATTGCCCAGTCTGAACAGGTGACTATCTCGCCCCAGGCCTTGGAAATGATTGTCCGCGAGGCCGACGGCAGTGTGCGTGACGGCCTCAGCCTCCTTGATCAGATGTTCTCCTTTGCCGAAGAGGATGCCTCCGGCGCCGTGGTTGTTAAAGATGAGGATGTGGTCCAGGTTCTCGGTCTTGTCGACCGGCAGGTCTTTGTCACTCTGGCCCGGGCGGCCATGGCTGGCGACCTGGCCCACTGTCTTGAGATCCTTGAAGCGACCTATCTGCTCGGGGTTGATTTAAAGCGATTTAGCGATGATCTCCTTGAGTTCTTCCGCGGCCTTATGGTCTGCAAGACAAGCAGGGAGCCCGGCCGCCTTCTTGACGTCGCCAGTCAGGATCTGGATGCCATGATGGAGCTTGCCGCTCCCAGCAGCAAGGAGACGCTCTATCAGCTGTTCCAGGTTTTTATGCAGGGCGCTGAAGAGTTGCGCCGCGCCAGCCAGCCGCGGTTAACCCTGGAGATGACCTTTGTGCGGGCCAGCCAGGTGGGCCAGGTGATGCCGGCATCTGAACTTGCCGCGCGCCTCGATAAGCTTATTGCCGCCAGCGGTGGAGTTGTTCCCGCCTATCACGGTGAGCCGACCCCGCAAAAAAAAACTGAAAATATCGACCTTGCCTTCCGGGGGAGTGATCACGCCCCGATCCAGCCACCTCTTGAGGTGAGAGAGCCCGTCCAGCAGATGGCGGCGGCTACACCGTCAGCGCCCCATGCTGCCAGCAGCCCTCCATCGCCTCCGGAGCCAGTCTTGGCCACTGAGCCCCCACGGCAAAAGAGGGAGAGTGAACCCCCGTCCCCCCCCGCCGAGCCGCCGGCTGCCGCCAAGGCTGCTAAGGTGGTGGTTGAGCTCCGGCAGCGCGATGTGGTTCGTGATTGGCAAAGTTTCATTACCTATGTCAAAGAGCGCAAGCCGTGGATGGCTCAGACCCTGCGCCTCTGTGACAATCCCCATCTTGAGGGGGAAAAGTTGCTCTTTCGTTTCGATAACCCGGCTGATTGTACCCTGTTGTCCCAACGCGATAATCTTCAGGCCCTGACCACCTATGCCCAGGATTTTTTTCAGGCCGAACTCTATCTGGAGATCTGTTCCCTTGAGTGTGAGACAGGGGAGGGCGACGGGCCTAGTCCCCGCGAGGAACGACGGGCCCTGGCCGCTGACCCCTTGGTGCAGATGGTAACAGAGGTTTTTGACGGCAAGGTGGTAGGTATCCGCACCGGCCCCAAATTCCGCTAATAACAGGCAGGGATAGAGCTGTTGGCCAATCTTTGCCTCAGAGCTGAATAAAAAAACTTAGGATGACTGTTGCTCGTAACCGTCATCCTTCTACCTTTTTAATACGGAGTGTTTAACTATGGACATGAATGCAATTATGGAACAGGCCCAGCAGTTTCAGCACAAGATGACTGAGATGCAGGCCCAGTTGGCAGACAAGACGGTAAGCGCCTCTGTGGGCGGCGGCATGGTCACTGCCGTTGTCAATGGTAAGCACGAGGTGGTCTCTCTCACCATTGACAAAGAGGTCATTGATCCCGAAGATCCGGGCATGCTGCAGGACCTGGTTGTTGCCGCGGTTAATGAGGCCATGAAGCAGGCCAAGGAGATGATCCAGACCGAGATGAGTAAGCTCACCGGTGGCCTGGGCATCGATATTCCTAATATGTTCGGATAAAAAAGCAGCAGTGGGGAATTTGAAAAATAAGAAGAAGATCCCCTGAAGAGGTCTTGATAAAGACAAGGTCCTTCTTCTTAAATTCGCAACTTCTTATTCCTCAACTTCTCATCCGGTAAAGCCTGTCAAAAATTTTTTTGGTCTTGGCTGAGATTGATTAACAAAAAGAGCGCCCATGAACGTTGTGCCGCCGGCCCTTGAAAAGCTGATCGATGATTTTAAACGCCTCCCTGGTATTGGCCAGAAGACCGCGACCAGGCTGGCCCTCCACCTTTTACGGCGACCGTCTGAAGAGGCCAGGGCGCTGGCGCGGGACCTTGCAGGTCTCCATGATGCCATTAAGCTCTGCTCCAACTGTTTTGCCTTTTCCGAGCACGATCCCTGTGATATCTGCGGCGACAGTCGTCGTGATCCCGCCATCGTTTGTGTGGTTGAGGAGCCAGGGGATCTGATGGCCATCGAAAAGACCGGGGTCTTTAAGGGCAAGTACCATATTCTCCACGGTGTCCTGTCGCCCATGGACGGTATCGGCCCGGGGGAAATCAAGATTGACGCCCTCATCCAGCGGGTGCGGCAGCAAAAGGTCCAAGAGGTACTTATTGCCACCAGTTCCACCGTGCCCGGCGAGGCCACAGCCGCCTATCTCAGCAACCGTCTCCAGGGGTGCGGGGTCCGGGTAACGCGCTTGGCCTGCGGTATTCCCATGGGCATGGATATTAAATATGCCGACGACCTCACCTTGAGCCGAGCCATTGAGGCCCGAAAAAAGGCGTAATAACAGGGTGGCAGAACCTGTCAACTTCGTGTGAGAAACAGCCTTTTTCCGTTGACAGGACTGCTCAGAGCTGGTAATTAATTCTGCGTTTTTCATAGATTTATCACCATCCTTATGGATTGTGGTTGCATATATTTGTAGACTCGTAGCTCAGTGGGAGAGCACTACACTGACACTGTAGGGGTCGGCGGTTCAATCCCGCCCGGGTCTACCATTTTTTTAACTTCGCAACATTTTCGCTTAATGTTGCGAAGTTTTTTGTTCAGGTACTACCAAGAGAGTTTGATGGCCGAGATTGAAATTTCCATAGCAGGCGGAGACGCCGCATCATTTGCCCCTGGGACCACGGTCCAGGAGGCGGTCAAGAACCTTTGTTCCAGTAAGGAACGCAAAAAGATATTGGCCGTCAAAGCGGATGATAGAGCCCTTGATTTAAGTGCTCCCCTCGAGCACAGTCTCGAGTTAACGCCTATCACCAACACGAGTGATGAAGGTCTTGACCTGCTGCGCCATTCCGCCGCCCATGTTATGGCCCAGGCCGTTGTCGAACTCTTTGGAACCGAGGTCAAGGTTGCTATCGGCCCCTCCACGGCCGACGGCTTCTACTATGATTTTGATCGCTCCGAGCCCTTTACCCCTGATGACTTTGAAGCCATTGAGCAGAGGATGAAGGAGATTGTCGGCCAGAATCTGCCCTTTGTCCGTCGGACCATGCCTCGTCAGGAGGCCATTGCCTTTTTTAAAGAGCGTAATCAAGAATATAAGGTCGAGTTGCTTGAAGAACTGAGCGACGATGAGGTCAGCCTCTATGGCCAGGGCGAGTTTGTCGACCTCTGTCGCGGACCCCATATTCCCCATACCGGTTTATTGCGGGCCTTCAAGATTCTTCGTCTGGCCGGGGCCTACTGGCGCGGTGACGAGAAACGTCCCATGCTCCAGCGCCTCTATGCCACCGCCTTTTTTGATCCAAAGGCCTTGAAGAAGTATCTCCATCATATTGAAGAGGCCAAGAAGCGCGATCATCGCAAGCTCGGTAAAGAGCTCGAACTTTTTACCATTAACGACCAGGTTGGTCCCGGGCTTCCCCTCTGGTTGCCAAAGGGGGCTCTGGCTCGCAAGCTTATTGAGGATTACTGGCGTAGCGAACATTACGAGAACGGCTACGAGCTCCTGTATACCCCTCACATCGCCAAGCGTGATCTGTGGGCCACCAGCGGCCACCTGGACTTTTATGGCGATGATATGTTCTCCGCCATGGATGTCGACGATGTTGCCTACCAGCTTAAGCCGATGAACTGCCCGTTTCATATCGGCATCTACACCAGCAAGAAGCGGAGCTATCGCGAGTTCCCCATCCGTTGGTGTGAGTTGGGTACTGTCTACCGCTATGAGCGTACCGGCGCCCTGCAGGGACTCATGCGGGTTCGTGGCTTTACCCAGGATGATGCCCATATTTTTGTCCTGCCCAGCCAGCTTGAGGATGAGATCTTTAATATCATTGACCTCAACCTCCATGTCCTGAAGACCTTCGGCTTTACCGAGTATGATGTCTACCTCTCCACCCGTCCTGATAAGTATGTGGGCAGTGACGAGAACTGGGAAAAGGCGACAAACGCCTTGAAGCTTGCCTTGGAGAAAAAAGGTCTCAAGTATGAGGTCGATCCGGGCGAAGGGGTCTTTTATGGCCCGAAGATCGATATAAAGATAAAGGATGTCTTGGGTCGCTCCTGGCAATGTTCCACCATCCAGGTGGATTTTAATCTGCCGGAACGTTTTGCCATCAGCTATACTGCTGACGATGGCAAGGAGCACCAGCCCATTATGATCCACCGGGCCCTGATGGGCTCCCTGGAGCGTTTCTTCGGTGTGCTTATTGAGCATTATGCCGGCGCCTTTCCCCTCTGGATGGCTCCGGTGCAGACCGTTATTCTCAATATCACCGATAACCAGCTGGCCTATGCCGAAGATGTCTATGCCCAGCTCAGGAAGAGCGGAGTGCGTGTAACCAAGGACGTCCGCAATGAGAAGCTGAACTTTAAGATCCGTGAAGCCCAGATGGCCAAGATCCCCTATATGGTTATCGTCGGCGATAAAGAGATGGAGACGGGCATGGTGACTGTTCGTCTTAAAAATGGTAAAAACCTTGAGCCAATGCCTGTGGCGGAATTCGTGGAATTGATCAGCCGCGAATCTAAGAAGAGTCAGGGCCTGGAAGGGTAAGAGTAGAAAATTAACCACGACGTGAGGTGTAGGTATTAAAAGAAGAAGAGTGTAAAACAGCAGCGTGAAGTACGCGCCAGGGTCAACAGCATGATTCGTATCGAAGAGGTACGGGTTATTGACGCTGAAGGTGAGCAGCTGGGTGTTATCCCAACCAGTGAGGCCATAGCTCTGGCGGAGAAGGATGGGCTCGACTTGGTCGAGGTCTCTCCCACTGCCAAACCACCTGTTTGTCGGATTATGGATTATGGCAAGTATCGCTATGAACAGTCCAAAAAACAGGCCGAGGCCCGCAAGAAGCAGAGCGTTGTTGAGGTTAAGGAGATTAAGCTTCGCCCCAAGACAGAAAAGCACGATCTTGATTTCAAGATCCGGAATATCAGGAAATTCTTGGGACAAAACAACAAGGTAAAGGTTACCTTGCGTTTCCGTGGCCGTGAGATTGTCTATGCCGATACAATTGGCCGTGAGGTTCTTAACAAGATTGGCGCCGAGCTTGAGGATATTGCCACCATCGTTCAGCAGCCCATGATGGAAGGGCGGCAGATGGTGATGATGGTCGCCCCCAATAAAAAATAGTTTTTTTCCCCTCATCCCATTTGCCGGCTTTCACCAAAAGCTAAAATGTGTTACAGGGTATCTCTGCTTCAGTTTGTTGACTGCAGCAGAGTTTTGTTTTTTGGCTGGGGCCCCTTCTGCCTGTTGGCCAAGACGGATAATGAAGATACGTATACATTATATATAAGGAGCATATACCATGCCTAAGATGAAAACGAAGAGAGGCGCTGCCAAGCGTTTCAAAGAAACAGGTTCAGGAAAGGTTAAAAGGTCTAAAGCCTATACCAGCCATATCCTTACCAAGAAAAGCACCAAGAGAAAAAGAAACCTGCGCAAGTCCGGCCTTGTTGATGCAAGTAGTACCGCCGCCGTCAAGCGTATGGTTCCATATATGTAGTCAGTTTTCCTGTTTTTACAGGTGGCTGTTGGCTGCCATTGGTTGCCAAAAGAATGGATCGTTGGCCTTAAAGGAAGGTGAACATCCATTTCTTTTTTTAGCAATTGGCCTTAAAAACCAAAACTATTCATGTATGGGTGGGCAGATGAACTGCCAGATAAAACCCTAAGGAGAATAACATGCCAAGAGTAACCCGCGGTTTCAAAGCACGCCGCAGAAGAAATAGAGTCCTCAAGCTTGCCAAAGGCTACCGTGGAGGCAGAAGCCGTTTGTTCCGCTCCGCCACTGAAGCGGTTGATAAAGCCTTGTGTTATGCCTATCGCGATCGTCGTAACAAAAAGCGCGATTTCCGTCGTTTGTGGATAGCCCGTATCAGTGCGGCTGCCAAGTTAAACGGTACTAACTACTCCCGTCTTATGGGTGGCCTGAAGAAAGCTGAGGTTGAGCTTGACCGCAAGAGCCTTTCCAATATGGCAATTCTCGATCCGAACGCCTTTGCTCAAGTAGCAAAACTTGCCTCATAAGGCTAGGGTCAGATGGAACAAGCATTACAAGCACTGAAAGAGGAAGCCACAAGTGATCTGGCAGCTATAGCCGACGCTGGTGACCTCGAACCGTTTCGGATAAAATATTTCGGGCGGAAAAGCCCCTTTACTCAGCTCATGAGACAGTTAGGCGATGCTCCCAAAGAGGATCGCCCCCGTCTTGGTCAATTGGCCAATGCCCTGAAAAAGGAGCTTCAGCAGCAGTTTGATGAAAAGAAAGCCTCTCTGGGCCAAGGGTCCGCAGAGGCTTCTGATATAGATCTTACCCTGCCGGGCAGAATGCAGCCCCAGGGGAAATTGCATCCTGTCACTCAGATCATGGAAGAGATCTGCGGGATCTTCGAGGGCCTCGGTTTTACCGTGGCCGAAGGTCCTGATGTTGAGACCGATTTTTATAATTTCGAGGCCCTCAATATCCCTGCCCATCATCCGGCTCGTGACATGCATGATACTTTTTACGTCGACGATTCAATCCTGCTCAGGACCCACACCTCACCCATGCAAGCCCGGGTTATGGAAACCAAGGAGCCACCTCTGCGGGTGATTGCTCCCGGCAAGGTGTATCGCTGTGATTCCGATATCAC
>JBFFIS010000113.1:0-7301 GCA_041556375.1 Desulfurivibrionaceae bacterium
GACGTCGGTTTCTATTTTTCGCATTCCCCCTTGAGGTCATTTTGAAAACTTCTCAGATTATATTTTTCGTCGGACTTTCCCTTCTTATGGCTTGTGCCGGCGTCTATTTCGAACAGATCAGTTCCAACAATTCCGGTTTCAAAAATAATTTTCAGGCGAAACGGGCCCAGACTGGTGTCATCCCCCTTGAGGTTCAAGCGGCAACTCCTTCTCCCCTGCCCTTGGCAGCCATGATATCTGAGACTATCAGCGGCGAACTCCTGCCGGGTGACACCCTCATGCGTGCCATGAAGCGGGCTGAGGTTCCAGACACCGTCCGCCACCAGATAGTTAACAACCTCGGATCTTGCATGGATTTCCGCCGACTCCGCCCCCACGACACCTTTACGGTTGACCTGGACGAGCACGGCCACTTACTGCGCTGCATCTATGAGACTGATCCTCTTCACCGATACACCGTAGTCAGACGTGATGACACCTTTGTTGCCGCCCAAGATGAAATCCCGCTTGAGGTCAAGACCGTCAGCATCTCCGGCACAGTAACATCGTCTCTCTTTGCCGCTTTTCAAAGCCTCAACCTAAGCCCAAAACTCATCTACTCCTTTGCTGACATCTTTGCTTCGCGTCTCGACTTCAACACTGAGACCCAACCCGGCGACAGTTTCAACATCGTCTACGAAGAGTATTACCAAAACGATAATTTTATTGGTTACGGCAACATCCTCTACGCAAAGTATGGCGACAGAGGAGGGCAAGACGTCCTTGAAGGTTTTTACCATACCCGCCTTGATGGCTCTTCTGCCCATTACAGCCCCAGTGGCGAGGAACTAGGCACTTCATTTCTACGTTCACCTCTGCCAATGGGTGGCCGTGTCACCTCAAAATTTAGTTGGCGCCGCAAACATCCCATTCTCGGCGTTATCAAACCCCACCTTGGTGTCGACCTTGCAGCGCCCAGCGGTACCCCGATAATGGCTGCTGCAGATGGCAAAATCGTCTTTCGTGGTACACGGGGAGGGTTCGGCAAGCAGGTCATCATCAAACACCCTAACGGCTACAAAACCTATTACGGTCATCTCTCCCGTTTTGCCAGAGGTCTTCGCAATGGCTCAAAGGTAAAACAGAAAAACATTATAGGGTATGTGGGCTCAACCGGCCGAGCAACAGGGCCCCATCTCGATTATAGAATATCCCAAAACAAACAGTTCAAGAACCCCTTTGCCCTTAAATTCAAGCCACGTTCCGTCTTAAACGGCCCTGAATTGGCCCATTTCAACCAGGCCACAACCCAGCTGGTGGCCATGCTCGACAAGTCCACCTCCCAGAAAATTCTTTATGTCCGCACCTTCATTCTGAAACCGCAGGACTCAATCACCCTACTTTAATAGACTTTTTTTGAGCACTGACCCTTTTCATATTGTTCTTGTTGAGCCGGAGATACCTCCAAACACAGGCTCCATTGCCCGCCTTTGCGGTGCTACAGATACTGTTCTCCATCTCATAAAGCCCCTTGGCTTTTCAACATCGGATAAGCACCTCAAACGGGCTGGTCTTGACTATTGGCGTTTTGTCGACATAAGATATTGGGATAATTTTGACAGCTTCCTTGAGGCCCAGGCGGAAGAGAAACTCTATTTTTTCACCACCAAGGTTTGCAAAAACTATACAGAGGCGCACTACAAGCCAGGCGATTATCTGGTCTTTGGCAAGGAAACCAAGGGCCTCCCTGAAGACATTCTCCGTCTCTACAAGGACCGCTGTTACACACTGCCCATGAGCAACGAGAATATCCGCAGTCTTAACCTGGCCATGACCGCAGGTATCGTTCTCTATGAAGCGCTCAGGCAACAGCAAGGAATATCAAAATGAAATTACCTAAATGGCATTATACCCTTGCCCTTCTCCTCGTTCTTTTGTCCCCGGCCCTTGTGTTTGCCGAAAAACGTTATATCTCTGACACCTTGATTGTCTCCCTGCGGGATGAAGCCAGCCTGCGCGGCAATATCATCTCATACCTGAGATCAGGCGACTCACTTGAGATTATTGAAGAACATGAGGACGGCTTTATCCTGGTGCAAACGGCAACAGGCGACAAGGGTTGGATCCAAAAAAAATATACCATTGACGAAAAACCCAAGGACCTGATTATTGCCGATCTAGAAAAGACGGTTACCACCCTCAAGGCCCAAATAAAAAAAGCTGCCAGCAAAACAGAGACGCTCAAGGCCACTTCCCAGAACATCACAGATCAGCTACGCGACAAAGACCAGGAGATCGCAAGCCTTCTCAAAACAATTTCTGAACTTACAGAGGCAGTGAAGAGGGCGGAAGGAAAGTACACAGATCTAAAACAGAAATCACAGGGGGTAGAAGAAATTTTTGCCGAACGTGACGCCCTGCTCGCCCGGCTTAAAACTGTTGATCAGGAAGTAGCCATGCTCCGGGTTGAAAATGCCGAACTTATTCAAACAGAACGACTTCTCTGGTTTCTCGCCGGTTTTGGAGTTTTTCTCGTGGGTTGGATAATGGGCAAGGTTTCCAGAAAATCGAGGCGAAGCGGCCTGTCCCTCTAAGATACCCCAACTGCCTGTTATGGTGAAAGCTGTTCTATTTTCAGGAGGAGAGAGTTCATCAATTCTTTTGCCTGGGGAAAATCAGGGTGGAGACGGAGAGCCTTGCTGGTATAGGCCATGGCACTTTCATAGTCTCCCTGCTCATAAAGGAGGATGGCAATGTTAAAATTGACCTCCTTAGCCTGGGGGCGGATCTTCAAGGCTGACAGGTAAAAATATTTGCTCTTTTGATAATCCCCCCTTTCCTTGGCCTTCAAGCCCAGCCTGTTCCAAAATCTGACTGTCTCGTCATCGTCATCCTGCAGCTTTGTTCCAAAGAGGTAATCCGCCTCGTCAAACATGCCGCATTCGACATAGGCATCGATCACTTTCTTGACCGCCTCACTCTTGCTCTTGGCGATCTTCGCAGCTTTCTTCAGAGATTTGCGTGTCTCAGCAAGGTCTTTAAGCATATAGGAGGCCCGGGCCAGCTCAAGATATAAATCCATATTGATGGGAGCAACCTTCACCGCCTGTTGCAGGTAGGTGATCATCTGCGGATAGTCATTTTGCTGGGAAAAAATCTCAGCCAGGCCAATAATGGCGTTAATATAATTACTTTCAATCTCCAGGCATTTCTTGAAAAACTTTTCCGCATCAGCCAGCTTGTCCTGCTCCTTACTGATCTGCCCCAAATAGTAGTAGGGCTTGGCAAGTTGCGGTTCAATAGCCTGGGCAAGAAGGAAATGCTTAAAGGCCTTGGAAAATTCTTTAAGGAGATAGCAATGTTTGCCGGCGTGAATTGCCTTGAGATAGGGATTGGTGGATTTTTGCTGATAATGAACCTGATTGAGAACCTCTTCAAGGCGAACTCCGGTAACAGGTTTAATGAGATAATTGTCAACCTCAGCCTGAACCGTATTAATAAAGTCTCCCCAATTATCAGCACCGGTGATCATAACAAAGGGAAGATTGAAAAACTCTTTGGAGCTCCGAATGCGGTGCAGAAATTCCAAGCCATCAAGGCGAGGCATTACGTAATCACTAATGACAATTTCAATACCGCCTTCAAGAATTTTTTCCCAGCCGCTCTCACCATCAATGGCAGAAGAGATATCTTGATAACCAAGACTGGTCAACATCCCCTCAAGCATTTTCCGCATGGCAAGGTTGTCATCAACAACCAAAATTCGTTTATGATACTTTTTATTATTTGACATCAGGACACGGAAAGCTGTGAAACGTTTGATAAAATCAGTGAATTTTCACAGACATACTATCTTATGCGCCAGAATGTTAACAGTTTTTTTATTTACCCCTCTTCTGGTTTCAACACCTTTCACCATCTCCCCGCAGTTCGAGTAAAGCCTTGGCAATTATCCCTTGAAACATCGATAAATCTTGGGTATAGCATCCTTTCATCCGCGATACCCCCTCTTTTATATTGATACGGAGAAACAACGTGCTTGATGCAATTAGTAGTTTTGTTTGGGGTCCTGTCACCATTATTCTGCTTCTTGGCACAGGCGTCTTTACAACTTTTCTCATGAGAGGGGTTCAGCTCCGCCACTTTTTCTATGGTTTCGGCCTGTTATCAGGCAAATATGACAACCCCAAAGATAAGGGTGAAATAACCCATTTCCAGGCCTTATCCGCCGCCCTATCAGCAACTATCGGCACTGGAAACATCGCGGGTGTCGGCGTTGCCATTGCCAGCGGTGGCCCTGGTGCGCTTTTCTGGATGTGGGTAACTGCCTTTTTTGGCATGAGCCTTAAATATGCCGAATGCCTGCTGGCCCTCAAATATCGTGTCATCCATGAGGATGGTTCTGTCAGCGCCGGCCCCATGTACTATCTCGAACATGGTCTTAAGCAAAAATGGCTAGGGGTTCTCTTTGCCTTTTTTGCGGCAATCGCCTCTTTTGGTATTGGCAATATGGTGCAGGCCAACTCGGTAGCAGCTCCCCTGCTAACCACGTTCAATATCCCCAAACTTGCCACAGGGATTGTCATCGGCATTTTGGTCTTTTGCGTTATTGTTGGCGGGATTAAACGTATCGGCCATGTGGCCAGCCACATGGTGCCTTTCATGGCCCTCTTTTATGTACTGGGCGCCTTGACGGTTCTCGCTTTTAATTGCGACGCCATCCCAGCCGCCTTTATGACGATATTTAACGATGCCTTTACCGGCTCGGCTGCAACCGGTGGTTTTGCCGGTGCTGCTGTTGCCCAGGCTATCCGCTGGGGTGTGGCCCGTGGCCTCTTTTCCAATGAGGCCGGACTTGGCAGTGCTCCCATCGCCCATGGCGCCGCCCAGACCAACGAGCCTGTTCGCGAGGGACTTGTCGCCATGCTCGGCCCCTTTATTGATACCATTATCATCTGCACCATGACCGGGCTGGTTATTATTGTCACCGGTGCCCACCATGGAGGTCTTTCCGGAGCTGACCTGACCGCCCAGGCCTTTGGTTCCGCCCTCCCCAATGTTGGCAGATTTATTGTCGCCATCGGCATGACAATCTTTGCCTTTTCAACAGCAGTGAGCTGGTCTTATTACGGTGACAGATCGGTTGAGTATCTCTTTGGTGAAAAATCGATCATGCCCTACCGCATTCTGTACTGCATCCTGCTGCCGGTGGGAGCGACCTTTGAACTCAAGCAGGTCTGGGCAATTTCTGACATATTCAACGCCCTCATGGCCTGGCCTAATCTCATTGGCCTCCTCTTTCTCTCCGGGGTGGTGGTTCGGTCCACCCGTGAATATTTTGCCGACCCCAGCCGGGTCAGTGCCCATTAATAATTCCAGTAAATTTCTAATATAAAAGGACATATCATGAAAAAAATAGCTGTATTAGCAGGTGATGGCATCGGCCCGGAAGTTATGCAGGAGGCCATTAAGGTTCTTGATGCCGCCCAGAAAAAATTCTCCTTTGAACTCGAATATGTGCATGAGGATGTCGGCGGTTGCGCCATTGACAATCATGGCGAGGCCCTGCCCGCCCACACTCTCAAAACATGTGAGCAAAGCGATGCCATCCTTTTCGGCTCCGTTGGTGGTCCCAAGTGGGAGAGTCTACCGCCGGCCCAGCAGCCGGAACGGGCGGCCTTATTGCCCCTGCGTAAACATTTTGATCTCTTTTGCAACTTCAGGCCCTCCAAGGTCTTCAAGTCCCTTGTCCAGGCTTGCCCGTTGCGGGCCGACATCGTTGGCGACGGCTTTGATATCCTCTGTGTCCGGGAGCTGACCAGCGGTATTTATTTCGGTGAACCCAAGGGCCGAGAGGGACAAGGCGCCGACGAGTATGCCTTTGACACCATGATCTACCGGCGCTGGGAGATTGAGCGCATTGCCCGTATGGCCTTCGAGGCTGCCCGGCTACGCAACAAGAAGGTGACCTCTGTCGACAAGGCCAATGTCCTCACTACCATGGTTTTATGGCGTGAGGTGGTTACCGAGATTGCCAAAGAATATGGTGATGTGGAGCTCAATCATATCTATGTTGACAATGCCACCATGCAGCTTGTCCGCGATCCCAGACAGTTTGATGTTCTGCTTTGCGGTAACATGTTTGGCGATATCATCTCTGATGAGTCTGCCATGCTCACTGGTTCCATGGGGCTCCTGGCCTCAGCCAGCCTCAATAAAGACAAATTCGGCCTCTACGAACCGGCCGGCGGCTCGGCCCCAGATATTGCCGGCCAAGGTATTGCCAATCCCATCGCCCAGATTCTCTCTGCCGCCATGATGCTGCGTTACAGCTTCGGTCTTGACGAGGCAGCTGATGCTATCGATGCCAGCGTTGCCAAGGCCCTTGATTCCGGGATCTTCACCGCCGACATCGCCATGGACAAGAGCAAGGCGGTGGGCACAGCTGCCATGGGCGACGCCATCACCAGCGCCCTGTAGACATGACACCTCTTACCTCTGCAGCCCGAGCCTGTCTCAACGACAGGTTCGGGCTTATTTCTTGATGATTACCACTGCTGAAAATATCGCCATTATTCTTGTCGAGCCCCAGGGCGGCCATAACATTGGCTCCATCTGCCGGGTCATGATGAATTTTGGTTTCCATGAGCTGCGCCTCGTCAGTCCCCGTGTCGACCATCTCGGCAAAGAGGCCCGTGACATGGCTGTCACCGCCAAAAAAACGGTACTACGATCGGCACGCAAATTTAAAAGCCTGGAAGAGGCTATTTCTGATTGCCACCTGGTCATCGGCTCCAGTCGCCGTTTTGGTAAATATCGCAACGAATTTATCAGACCGGATCAGCTCGGAGAAAAATGTGCCGCCCTTGCCCCCCATCACAAGGCGGCCTTGGTGTTTGGCAGAGAGGATCATGGCCTCACCACGGCCGAGCTCAGCCTCTGCGACACCTTCATCACCATCGACTCCTCACCAGAGCTACCATCCCTCAACCTTGCTCAGGCCGTTGCGATCTGTCTCTATGAGTTTTCCCGCCGAACTCGGCAGCCCCCCCCAGAAGACGGGCCCGAGCCGGCCTCGGCCCAGGATAAAGAAAAGATGATCCAGCATATGGGCCAGACCCTCCTTGCAGCCGGCTACCTTGACCCTTTGAACCCAGAGCATATCTTAAGAACATACCGCCGAATCTTCAGCCGGGCAGGCCTGGATGACAGGGAGATCAGAATTCTCCACGGCCTCTGGAGTTTAATTGACAGACAACTCCTCCTGATAAAAAACCAAGAGCAGGACAAGTAACCACCTGCCCCCGCAGACCTTGGCTTGA
>JBFFIS010000114.1:0-7298 GCA_041556375.1 Desulfurivibrionaceae bacterium
AAGGAAATTGGCTATAACTCTTCGGAAATGGGGTTTGACTTCCAATCCTGCGCCGTCTTAACAAGTATTGACAAGCAGTCTCAAGATATTGCCCAGGGAGTTGATGAGGGTAGCGGTGTCGACCTTGACCAAGGTGCTGGAGACCAGGGTCTTATGTTCGGCTATGCCCGTAACGAGACTGATGTTCTGATGCCCATGCCTATCAGACTGGCCCATAAGCTTGTTAAGCGCCAGTCAGAGGTTCGTAAGGCCGGGCGCCTGCCGTGGCTACGGCCCGACGCCAAGAGCCAGGTGACTATTCAGTATGAGGACAACAAACCCATCCGCGTCGAAGCCGTGGTTCTCTCCACCCAGCATGCCCCGGAGGTCAACTACGATGACCTTAAAGAGGGAGTCATGGAGGAAATTTTAAAACCCATCCTGCCCGTCGACATGGTTGATGCCAATACCAAATACTTCATTAACCCCACTGGTCGCTTTGTTATCGGCGGCCCTGTTGGCGACTGCGGCCTTACCGGCCGTAAGATCATTGTTGATACCTACGGCGGCATGGGACATCATGGCGGCGGCGCCTTCTCGGGCAAAGATCCTTCCAAGGTAGACCGTTCTTCCGCCTATATGGGACGATATGTTGCCAAAAATATCGTCGCTGCCGGCCTCGCCAACGAGGTTGAGGTGCAGATAGCCTATGCCATCGGTATTTCCACACCGGTCTCCATCAACATCAACACCTTTGGCACCGGACGCATCAGCGACGGCAAGATAAAGGTACTGGTGGAAAACCATTTTGACCTGCGCCCCAAAGCTATTATTCAACACCTTGATCTCCTCCGTCCCATTTACAAGAGAACGGCCGCCTATGGCCATTTCGGTCGTCAGCATGACGATTTCACCTGGGAGAGAACAGACAAGGCAACTGAGCTGAGAGACGCAGCTGGACTCAAATAAAAATAATTCACATAATTTCTTATAGAGGAACATCATGTCTAATAAAGTTTTAGAAACCGGCGATTATAAAGTCGCTGATATGAGCCAGGCTGCCTGGGGCCGTAAAGAGGTTGCCATTGCGGAAACCGAAATGCCCGGTCTGATGGCTGTCCGTGCGGAGTATGCCGGCAAGAAACCCCTGGCAGGAGCCCGCATTGCCGGTTGTCTGCATATGACCATCCAGACTGCTGTTCTCATGGAGACACTGGTTGATCTCGGTGCCGAAATCCGCTGGTCATCGTGCAATATTTTCTCCACCCAGGATCATGCCGCAGCTGCCATGGCTGATGCCGGCATTCCCACCTTTGCCTGGAAGGGCGAGACAGAGGAGGAATTCTGGTGGTGTATTGAGCAAACCATCTTTGGCCCCGACGGCTGGAAGCCGAATCTGATCCTCGACGACGGCGGCGATTTGACCGTAGTCATGCACGAAAAATATCCAGAGCTGATGAAGGATATTAAGGGCATTAGCGAGGAAACCACCACCGGTGTCCATCGTCTCAACGAAATGAGCCGGGATGGCAAACTCATGGCCCCGGCCTTTAATGTCAACGACTCAGTCACCAAATCCAAGTTTGATAACCTCTACGGCTGCCGGGAGTCACTCATTGACGGTATCAAGCGTGCCACCGACGTCATGATCGCTGGAAAAACCTGCGTTGTTGTCGGCTATGGCGATGTCGGTAAGGGCTGCGCTCAAGCCCTGCGCGGTATGGGCGCCACGGTTCTTGTCACCGAGATTGACCCCATCTGTGCCCTGCAGGCTTCCATGGAAGGCTATAAGGTCGTTACAATGGAGCAGGCTGCCCCTGTTGGCGAGATCTTTGTTACCTGTACTGGCAACCTGTCAGTGATCACCAAGGCCCATATGGATGCCATGCCGGACCAGGCCATTGTCTGCAATATTGGCCATTTTGATAGCGAAATTGACATTGCCTCCCTTCGTGACTTACCCTGGGAGAATATCAAACCCCAGGTTGACCATGTTATCTTCCCTGACGGCAAGCGTCTGATCATCCTGGCTGAAGGACGTTTGGTTAACCTCGGTTGCGCCACCGGTCATCCGAGCTTTGTCATGAGTAACTCATTTACCAACCAGGTCATGGCTCAGATCGAACTCTGGGAAAATGGCGACAAGATGGAAAATGATGTCTTCTTCCTGCCCAAGCACCTTGACGAAAAGGTCGCCCGCCTTCATCTCATGAAGGTCGGCGCCAACCTGACCACCTTGACCAAGGAGCAGGCCGATTATATCGGCGTTCCGGTTGATGGGCCGTATAAGCCTGATTATTATCGTTATTAAGACGTTATAGTTTTTTGTTTACCCTTACAGGATGGTATCGCGTTACGATACCATCCTGTTTTTTTATGACCTGCGGGGACCATATTATGTCAGAAAGCAACCTTCCTGCCTTCATCACCTATTTTCTAGATCCTGATCATTATGAACCGCCGGTGAGCGAGGTCACTCTGGTACAGACCCATATCTCCTACGTGCTCATTACCGGTGACGTTGTCTATAAGATCAAGAAGCCGGTTGATTTTGGTTTTCTCGATTTTACCACTCTGGAAAAGAGACGTCATTTTTGTGAGCAGGAACTTCTGCTCAATCGCCGTCTTTGTCCGGATATTTATCTCGATACCGTTTCTATTACCCGTACCGACTCAGGTTTCGCCTTTAATGGTGATGGCGAGGTGGTAGACTATGGTGTCAAGATGAAGAAAATGCCCCTTGAAGGCATGATGGCCGATGTGATTAGCGCCGGCGGCGTATCCCGCGATACTATTGACCGTATTGTTGATATCCTGGTACCCTTTTACGATAAGGCCGCCAGCGGTCCTGATATCCAGAAATTCGGCAGCGCTGAAGCGGTGTCCGTCAATGTCCTGGAGAATTTTGAACAGACTGAAGGCTTTGTCGGCAAGGGCGCCTTGTCCCAACAACAGTTTGAGACCATTAAAAAATACGCCAGTTCCTTCCTGAAACAGCAGGAACTCTTTCTTGAAAGGGGAAAAAACCGGGTTAAGGACTGCCACGGCGACCTTTACTCTGCCAATATCTGTCTGGCTGCTGACAAGGTCTACATCTTCGACTGTATCGAGTTTAACGAACGCTTTCGCTACTGTGATGTGGCAAGCGATGTGGCTTTCCTGGCCATGGATCTCGACTACCAGGGCCTCTCCGAGCTTTCCGATTATTTTATTGAGCGGTTTATCGAAAAATCTGGCGATAGCGGCTTGCTGCAGGTGCTTAATTTCTACAAATGTTATCGAGCCTATGTCCGTGGCAAGATTGGCCTTTTCACCGCCCATGCTCCTGAGGTAGATGCCAACACGGCCAAGAGCGCCCTGGCAGCCGCCAAGAAATATTTTACCTTGGCCGAGAAATATGCCGGCAACTAAGCCCTGTCTCTTTGTTTTCATGGGGCTCATTGCCAGCGGCAAGTCGACCCTGGCCCAGGCCTTTGCCAAGGGCAGGGGGCTTGCCACGTACAACTCCGATGTGGTCCGTAAACAACTGGCTGGTCATCAGGCCACCCAAAAAAGTGGCGCCGCCTTTGCCGGCGGCATCTACACCCCGGAGTTCAGCCGCCTCACCTATGATGAGTTGCTGCGCCTGGCGGCAGAAGAACTGAGCCAGAAACGCCCCGTGGTTCTCGACGCCTCCTATCATACAAAGGCTGAACGCCAGCGCTTGATCGACTTTTGTGTCACCAACAACTACGACTATTACCTTATCCTCTGCCAAGCACCGGCAGAGGAGACCAAGCGTCGTCTTGACCTCCGGGCCCAAGATCCCCAGGCCGTTTCAGACGGTACCTGGAATATCTATCTCAAACAAAAAGAGGTATTTGAATACCCAAGCGAGATAGAACCGACCCACTTTCTCGAGATCACCACAGACAGGCCGGTAAATGAGTTGTTGACATTACTGACAACTTCCCGTACTTTCCCTACCTTTTCTTCTTAAGAGCCCTCTCTGCCGGCGACGTCCGGCTCCATCCCCTCCTTAATGTATTTCCTATGAACAAAGATAAGCTTAGAAATGTTGCTATTATCGCCCATGTTGACCATGGCAAGACCACCCTGGTAGATCAGCTCTTTGAGCAGTCCGGTATGTTTCGCGAAAACCAGGAAGTGGCAGAACGCCTTATGGACTCCGGTGATATTGAGAGGGAACGCGGCATTACCATTACCTCCAAAAACGGCTCTTACGAGTATAAAGATTACCTCATTAATATTATCGACACCCCGGGCCATGCTGATTTTGGTGGCCAGGTTGAACGGGTGCTGCGCATGGCCGACGGCTGTCTTCTCCTGGTTGATGCCCAGGAAGGCCCCATGCCCCAGACCTTTTTCGTCTTAAAAAAGGCCCTGGCCAATAATCTCCCTGTTATCGTCTGTATCAATAAGATTGATAAGCCGGCATCGCGCTGCGACTGGGTGGTTGACCAGGTTTTCGACCTCTTTGTCAAACTTGAGGCCCCGGATGAGTTGCTGGACTTTCCAGTGGTTTATGCCTCGGCCAAGTCCGGTTATGCCCGCTATGCTCCAGATGATGACAACATGAACATGGAGCCCATCTCCGAGATGATCACCCGGCATATTCCGCCGCCAGCCGGTTCAGCTGATGCCCCTCTGCAGATGCAGGTTAACTCCATTGACTACTCCCCCTATATGGGGCGCCTCGGGATTGGCAAGGTGGTGAACGGCACCCTGCGGATCAACAAGGATATTGCCGTGGCCCGGCGTGACGGCTCCATCAAGCCCACCCGTATTTCCAAGATTTTCCGTTTTGAGTGTAACGAGAAGGTAAGTGTTGAAGAGGCTGGAGTCGGCGAGGTCGTGGCCGTGGCCGGTATGGATGATGTCACCGTTGGCGTTACCTTTACCGACCTTAAGGATCCAAGACCATTACCGCTTATTGAGATTGATCCACCCACCATCTCCATGAATTTCATTCCCAATGACTCTCCCTTTGCCGGCCTTGATGGTAAGTTTGTTACCTCCCGTCATATCGAGGAGCGCCTGCGCCGGGAAATGCTTTCTGATGTTGCCCTTACTGCCGAGCCTCTCACCGATGGTGTTGGTTATAAGGTCTCTGGTCGCGGTGAGCTCCATCTCTCCATTCTCATCGAAAATATGAGACGAGAGGGCTTTGAGCTCCAGGTCACCAGGCCACAGGTTATTTTCAAAGAGGAGGACGGCCAAAAGCTTGAGCCCTATGAAGAGCTGACCATCAATGTTGATGAGCAGTACCAAGGGCCGGTAATCGAAAAGCTGGGCAAGCTTAAAGGCCAGATGCTTGAAATGGCAACGGAAAACGGCATGGTCAAGCTGGTTTACAAAATCCCCACCCGCGGTCTTCTCGGTTTCCGTTCCCAGTTTATGACCGACACCAAGGGCATGGGCATTATGAATTACGTCTTTTCTGAGTATGGACCCTACGCCGGCGAGATCATCAACAGAACAAACGGCGTTCTGCTGGTGAAGGAAAAGGCCACCACCGTGGCCTACGCCCTTTGCAACCTGCAGGACCGAGGCAAGCTCTTTATCGGTCCGGCCGTCGATGTCTATGCTGGCCAGATCATCGGTGAGAATTCCCGGCCTGCTGATATGGTGGTCAATCCAGCCAAGGGCAAGAAACTCTCCAATGTCCGGGCCTCAGGTACTGATGAAGCGGTGGTTCTTACCCCCCATATCGAGATGAGCCTGGAAGATTGTATCGCCTATATCAATGATGATGAGCTCGTTGAGGTGACACCGAAAGCCATCCGCCTGCGCAAAAGGGGCGGCGGTAAGTTTAAACCCTAAGCAAAGGCAAAGATTTATTGATCAGCTTAACCCTAAAGTTATCTCACAGGGTAAACTTCTATTCCCCTGGATTAGCATCTTTTTTATAGAGTGAGATGATCGATTCCGTGCCAAATTTGTCAACGATTGCTTCATTGCGGGCATCCAGGGTTGCCCGCATATCCTCAGTAAGGATTTCCTTGTCAAAAAACAGGATGTCCTGCTGAGGTTTTCTCATATTAATGAAAAACCCGGCCAGATCCATGCTGTCCGACGGTTTCGAGGGCAAAAAGGCCGACAGCCCCTCTTCATTCTCCATTCTTACCAGATAGCCCATCTCAATAAGAATATCGCAGGCCGCTCTAATCATCTCCTCTGGCAGCATCAGCTCGGACGACAGCTTATCAATGCCACTTTCGCCGTTACCTTCATCATAGCGCTGACATATCTGGGTTAAAATGAGGAGAAGCAGTTTTTCTCTCTCCCCATAAGGCATGCCTTCAATGCTGAAATTCTGAGTTGTGCTCCGGTTCTGACAGGCATTTGACAGTATTGCCCCGGTCAGGACAATCACCCAGCCGGCCTGCAGCCAGAGCAGAAGAATAGGTACAGTGGCAAAGGTTCCGTAGATGGCGTTGTAGCGGGCCACACCAATTTGAAATTTAATAAAAAGGATCTGATTAAACTGCCAGATGAGACCGGCGATGATTCCGGCCACCAGGGCGGACTGTAACTTGACCTTGGTGTTGGGGATAAAGAGATAGAGCAGGGTGATGACGAATATGGAGGCCAGCCAGGGAATGGTTTTTAAAAAAAGGCCAAAGGCGCCGGCAAAAAGGCCGTACTCCATAAGTTTTTGGGTAATGGTATGGCTGCTGAGCAGAGGGGAAACGCTGAGCATAATACTGAGAAACAGTGGGCCAATCACTAGTACCGAGAGGTAATCAGTAAATTTGCGGTAGAGGGAGCGGGGCCGCTTGATACTCCAGATCAGGTTAAAGGCCTCCTCGACATCACTGACCATGGAGATAGCGGTATAGAGAATAAACACCAGACCAATGGTTCCAAGGGCCTTGACATTGGTATTTTCCACATACTTAAGAACCTGGGGGAAAATATCATTGGCCACGCCTCCCCCCACGAGATTCTTCATGATAATAGGTTCAATAATACCCTGAACGCCAAACCCCTTGCCCACCGAAAAGACCAAGGCCAGGATCGGCACCAAGGAGAGGGTGGACTTAAATGACAGGGCAGAGGCATGCACAAATATTTGCGAGAAGAAAGGGTCTTTGACACTACTGCGAAAGATATTTACTGACTGCCTGTAGGTGTGGCTGACGACATGTTGGATGTCCATAAAGATTCCAATGAGATGAATGAATACACTCCTGCAAGTAAAGGAGGCCGTAAAAAGATAACCTATTGTTACTATACATAAAAAAACTACCAACACAAAACGGCCTTTTCGAGAAGAATCGAAAAGGCCGTTTTGTGTTGGTATGAAAAATTATTGT
>JBFFIS010000115.1:0-7288 GCA_041556375.1 Desulfurivibrionaceae bacterium
ATTGAATCTACCGATTCAGTCTCCTTTTTTTTGTTTTTTTTTTGGCACCAGCCGGCAAAGGCTGGTGGTAAAGAGGCAGCGGAATTCTATCCCCGAAGCATCTGGGCCTTGGGGAGATGAAAAAGGAGTGCGGAAGAAGGGCTAGGAAGGGATGCCGAGCTGCTTGAGAAAGTCCTGGTGCATGGCGTTGACCAGTTCCTGGTACTGAGCCCCTTTAACCTGGGCGCCCCGCAGGCCGCCGCGCAGATTAATCTCGCCGAGATAGCTGCGACCGTCGGCGGTGGTTAAGAGGTCGATATGGGCGTAAGGGAACCTGCCCCTCGTCATAACGGCCTCACAGAGCCGCTGCTGGTCGGCATCGAGGCTGATGGGCCGGCCTTGGCCGCCGCAGTGCAGATTGTTACGGAAATTATCAGGGTTATGGCGCTGGTAGCTCTCCTGGTAGGTGCCGAGGATAATAACGCGAATATCAACGGCCTCGGGATAGAAGGGCTGCAGGACAAAGGGGTAGGGCAGGACTCCAAGACTGGCCTGGGTGAAAACATCCTCCACCGAAGCCCATTTATGGATACCCTGACCGCCGTTCTTGCGGTCATCCTTGGTAACGACACTGCTGACCTTGTGGTGGCCGTAGACATTAACCGCCGCCAGAAGTTGGTGATGATCAAAAATGGCCAGGGACAGGGGGGGCATAAATTCCGCTAACAGACGGGTCTGGGCGACCTTGGAACGGGCCAGAATCTGAGAGATACCAGAGGGGTAAAGCTGAACCCCCCGCTGCTCGAGGTCGTGGAGGATGAACTCCTCACCGGGCTTGACCCGCACCCGGCCGATAAAGCAATGCTCTGCACCCAGGGTGGGGAAGAGGCGATGGAGGGTATCGTTATCAGCTATGAGCTCCATGGCGGTCAAAAGAGCATCTCAACAAAGCGTTGATGGTGGAGGGTAAGATCCTCGTTGCAGTCAGCGCAGAAGAAACGGATTTCACCGAGGATTTGCGATTCGTCGCCATCCTGGCTAAAGCTGCCATCGCTATTCTGGATATATCTGGTGGTGAGAATGGCGCCATCGGCCACCTCGAAGAACTCATTATCGTTACCGCAGTTGGGGCAGATAATGCGCATGGTGTTTTTCTGACGTAACTGCTGATGGATCTTTGCCAAATCTGGTCGTGTTTGCACGCGGCACCTATGTAAAAAGGAAAAAAGGCACTCTAAGAAAGAGCTCTTCTTTTGTCAATGGCAAGTGGGACGGCGTCATGAGGCGTAGCGGATAGTGAAGCCCTGCAATCCCCCCGGGTTGCTGACCTCTTCAACCGTCACCTGGTCGACCCTGCTATGCGGGGAACCGGTGGCCAGCCAGTCGACCATTAGATCAACAAGGTCTGCAGGGCCGCAGATCAGGGCCTCAACCGCACCGCTTGGCAGGTTGCGTACCCACCCCGACAGATTGAGGTTTTCCGCCTCCTCCTGGGTAAAGGCCCGGAAGTACACACCCTGAACCCTACCGGTTATCACTGCCCGCACACATTTTTCCATGCAACTCTCCTTGGTGTGACGATGGAAGAGATTCTCATCTGGTAACGATTGCCAAGAGCGGCGATCATCCTGGCCGAGGAATTCTGCTGGGCCCGGTATCTCCCCTGATATCGACGGGGAGCCAGGTTCTCAGGGGAGGTCAAGCAGTTCTTGAAACTGCTCTTCACTCAGTATGGTGGTTCCTAAGGCCTCGGCCTTTTTAAGTTTGCTGCCCGGCTTGTCGCCACAGACCAGATAATCGACTTTTTTGCTCAGGGCTGAGGCAACCTTAGCGCCCACCGCCTTGACCTTCTCCTTGGCCTCGCTGCGGGAAAAGAGTTGGAGCTTGCCGGTAAAGAGAAAGGTGACACCCTGCAAGGGTGAAGCTCCGGTCGGTTGGGCTGCCGGCGCGCTAAACTCAAAGCCGGCTGCCGTCAGTTTGGTCAGGAGTTCCTGGGTAGCGGGGTCGGCAAAATAGAGGGCCAGGCTCTCGGCCATCTGGGCGCCGATGCCCTCAATTTCGAGAAAGTCATCCATGGAGGCCGTTGACAGGCGCTCAAGGCTGTGAAAATGGTCGGCCAGCAGTTGAGCGGTGACCTCGCCAATATAACGAATGCCGAGAGCGGCCAAAAAACGGGCCAGAGAGGTTTTTTTACTCTGGGCAATGGCCTGGGCCACCTTGGTTGCAGATTTCTCTCCCCAGCCCTCTAACGGCGCTAAATCGGCAGGGTTTAAATGGTAGATGCTGGGGATGTCTTCGATGAGGCCGGCACCGACCAGTTGCTCCACCGCCTTTTTGCCCAGACCTTCAATGTCGAGGCCGGCCTTGGAGGCAAAATGAATAAGGCTGCGCAGTATCTGGGCCGGACAGGAAGTATTGAGGCAGCGCAAGGCAGCCTCGCCCTCCCTCTTGGTGAGCGAGCTGCTGCAGGCCGGGCAGAGAGCGGGCATGGCGACAGGCACTTCATTGCCCTGGCGTTGTTCCGGCACTGGTTTAACGACCTCGGGGATGACGTCCCCGGCCCGCTGGATGAGCACCGTGTCGCCCAGGCGCAGGTCCTTACGTTTTATTTCATCCTCGTTATGCAGGGTGGCCCGGCTGACCACCACCCCGGCAATGGCCACCGGTTCGAGAATGGCCACCGGCGTTACGGCGCCGGTGCGGCCCACCTGAAATTCGACAGCGCGCAACACCGTGGTGGCCTGGGAGGCCGGGAACTTGGAGGCGATGGCCCAGCGCGGACTGCGGGCCTTGTTGCCCAAACGGCGGCGGAGGTCGAAATCGTCGACCTTGACCACCATGCCGTCGATATCGTAGGGCAGCTCGGGCCGCAGCTCAACCAGGTGATGAAAATGGTCGATGACCGTCGCCATATCGTTACAGCTCTTGATCAGGCCATTGATTTTAAAACCAAGACCACCAAGATAAGAAAAGAGCTCTGTCTGGCTGCCAACAGGCACCTGGGAGGGATCACTGACGCCATAGGCGAAAAAATCAAGGGGCCGCTTGGCGGTGAGCCGCGAGTCGAGCTGGCGCAGGGAACCGGCGGCGGCGTTGCGGGGGTTGGCAAAGAGGGGCTCGCCATCCTCACCGCGTTGCCTGTTGAGAGTGATAAAATCCTCCAGGCCGATAAAGACCTCGCCCCGGACCTCCAGAAGGCCGGGATGGGGCTGGCAGAGGGCCAGGGGAATGGCGCCGATGGTCTTGATATTGGCGGTGATGTCTTCGCCGATGCGGCCGTCGCCGCGGGTGGCGGCCTGCACAAGAATGCCGTCCTGGTAGATGAGTTCGACGGCCAGGCCGTCGAGCTTGGGCTCGGCCACATAGGTGAAGCGTTCAACATCGGGCAGAAAACGCTGGAGCTTGATCTCAAAGGCGCGGAGATCATCGTCGGAAAAGCTGTTTTCCAGGCTGAGCATGGCATGGCTATGGGCCACGGAGCCAAAGCCCTCTAGGGGCGGCGAGCCCACCCGCTGGCTCGGGGAGTCAGCAGTGACAAGGTGCGGATACTCCTCTTCCAGGCTGAGAAGCTCCTGGTAGAGCAGATCATACTCGCCATCGGAGATCAGCGGGTTGTCGAGGACGTAATACTGGTGGGCGTGATGATGGAGCTGCCGGCGTAGGGCGGCAAGGCGCTCACGGGCCTGGCTTTCAGAGGTCATGAGGCTTATTTCTTCTCAAGCAGAACGCCGCCCTTGGCGATGTTCTCATGGGGCAGTTCGTCGATGAAAATGAGGATAGAGTCTGCCGGCTTGCCTGCGGCCTTGGCAATGACATCGGTGACCCCTTTGCTGATTTCGGCCTTTTGGTCTTTATTGAGGGAGCCGGCAACGCGGATATTGACATAGGGCATGGTGAATCTCCTTTGCGAATTTACTGTAAGGAATATAGTATGATCTCTGCAATTTATATGAAATAGGTAGGGATTTCAAGGTGGACGACAGCTAAAGGCCGGCAGATGACGACAAAAAAAAGATTAGAAGATTTCTGTGCTGAAGGACGGGTTGCAGGCCATCCCCTCCGCTATCTGCCGGAGGCGGATTCGACAAATGAGGTGGCCTTGGAGCAGGGGCGCAAGGGAGCGGCCACCGGCCTGGTCATTGTCGCCCGCCATCAGTCGGCCGGCCGCGGCCGCTTGGGCAAGACCTGGCTGTCGAGCCCCGGCGCCGGTCTCTACTTTTCGGTTATTCTCAGGCCCATGCTGCCCCTGGAGGAGTTGGCCAGGGTCACCCTGGCGGCCGGTGAGGCCGTTGCCGAGGCCCTGGAGGACAGCTGCCGGCAGAAGGTAATGCTCAAGTGGCCCAATGATATTGTCATTGGCGGCCGCAAATGCGGCGGCATCCTGGCGGAATCGGATATCAGCAATGTTGCCAGCCCCTTGGTGGTTCTCGGTATCGGCCTCAACCTCCAGCGCCCTGAGAACGGCTATCCCCCTGAGATTGCCGAGCGGGCCGGGGCCTTGGCCGATTTTAGCCAGGCCAGTCTGGAGCAGGGCCGCCTTCTTGAGGAGCTCTTAAGCAATATCGACAGGGTCTTGGCCGAGCTTGAGCAGCAGGGCTGGCCCGCCATCAGACAACGCTGGCAGCAGCGCGATATCACCCTGGGCAGGAGGCTGACCTGGGTCACCGCCGCCGGCGCGCTGATCACCGGCGTCTCCCAGGGCATCGACGACCAGGGCCTGCTGTTTATCAAGGATGACAGCGGTGTCCTCCACGAGGTGCTCTCCGGCGATGTCCAGCTCGCCACCTAGGCGTTGAGCTGGGTGGCAGGACAGCGCCAGACCTTTAACTTGCCGCGTGTTTATGGCGAATTTCAAAGGCGCGGTGGATCTTTTTATTGCGGCCGAAATCCTGGGGGATGGTTTTGGCGGAGACATCGGTAATGGCAAACTGCTGTGCCAGGCTGTCATCCAGCGTGAATTTCCGCGAGGTGGTGGAAAAGAGCAGGAGGCCATCGCTTTCCAGGAGGCCCATGGCCAGTTCAAGCAGCCGACCATGGTCGCGCTGGATATCAAAGACCTGGCCGCCGCCCCTCTTGGTGCTGGCAAAGGTCGGCGGGTCGATAAAGATCAGATCATACCTCTCCACCTTGCGGCCCTGCAGCCACTTCAGGCAATCGGCGCATTCCAGGCGATGACGCTCCGGGTCAAAGCCGTTGAGGGCCAGGTTCTTGCGGGCCCAGTCAAGATAGTGCCGCGAGGTGTCAACGCTGGTGGTGGTACGGGCGCCGCCCATGGCGGCATGGACCGTGGCCGAGCCGGTATAACAGTAAAGGTTTAAAAAGCGGCTATCCTTGGCCTTTTCCTGGATGGTGGCGCGCAGGGGGCGCTGGTCGAGAAAGAGACCGGCATCGGCATAATCGCTGAGGTTGACTAAGAAACGGCAACCGCCCTCCTCCACTTCCACCAGCCGGCCCTTGCTGGCCTTCTTCTCAGACTGTTTCTTGCCCTTCTGCTTGTCCTTGGTCTTGACAAAAATTCGATTGCGTTTGCAGTCAAGCAGGGCGGAAACCGTGTCAATGACCTCCTTGCGGCGGCTCCTGACCTTATCGCTGTCAATGGTGTCCGGGGCGGCGTATTCCTGGATATGGACCCAGGGGCCGTAGAGGTCAATGGCGACGTTATACTCGGGAATATCGCGGTCGTAGATGCGCAGGCAGCTTATCTTCTGACGATCGGCCCATTTGAGCAGCGGTTTGAGGTTCTTTTTCAGGCGGTTGGCCAGGGTGGAGGACACCGCCTCGGGCTCTATCTTCCAGCCGGCCTGGTGCTCAGGCCGGGCCGCGACCTCGTAGAGGCGTAGGGTGCAGGCAATGGGGCCATTATAAAAGCGGTATTGGCCGGCGGTCTTCTGGGCCAGGGCATCAAGGAGATCGGGGTTGCTCGAAAAAACCGCGAGCTGCCAATGCTCAAAGGAGTGGGCGACGATCCGCCCTAAGGCCCGGTAGAGGTACTTGACCTCATCCTTGTCGTTAAGGCGTTCACCATAGGGCGGGTTGGTTATCAAAAAATGGCGGCCCTTACCAAGGCTGGTGGGTGGTTGCAAGCGCGCAAGATCACGGCGCTCAACATGAATCTTGTCGCTGAAACCGGCCCTGGCGATATTGGCCAGGGCCGCCTTGACCGCGGAGGGATCGGAATCAAAACCAATGAGCCGCGGCCAGGGTTTTGCCGAACCGGCCTCTTCCCGGGTGATGGCCTCGTCAACCAGATCGTCCCAGAGCTGTTTGTTGTGGCCCTGCCACTGCAAAAAACCAAAATGGCGGCGTTCGAGGCCGGGGGCGACATCGCCGATAATCAGGGCCGCCTCGACAAGCAGGGTGCCGGAACCGCACAGGGGATCGACAAGGACGTCGTCACGACCCATGGCCGCAGCAGTAATCCCGGCCCGCGTGACGATAGCGGCGGCCAGGGACTCCTTTAACGGCGCCAGGCCGCCATCAAGGCGATAGCCGCGGCGGTGCAGGCTGTCGCCGGCCAGATCAAGGGCGAGAAAGGCCTCGTCCTGGCGGATAAAGACATTGAGACGGATATCGGGCTGCTTGCTGTCCACCGTTGGCCTGTCATCGACCAGGGCGCGGAAATAATCGACCACACCGTCCTTGACCCTGAGGGCGGCAAAATGGCTGTGGTTGATCTGGCTGCTGCTCAAGACGCAATCCACCGCCAGGGTACTGTCGACAGCCATATATTCCTGCCAGGCCACGGCCCGCACCCCCTCGTACAGGGCGTCAGGGTCCGGGGCCGGAAAGCTGCTGATGGCAAGCAGGACTCGGGAGGCGAATCGGGACCAGAGGCAGCAGCGATAGGCGGCTGCCAGATCGCCCTGGAAGGTCACGGCGCCGCTGAGGACATCGATCTCCTGGCCGCCGAAACTGCGGATTTCGCCGGCCACCAGCTCTTCAAGGCCAGCGGAACAGGTCGCTGTTAATTGCAATAGGTTCGCCACGTCAGTCACTCCATGCTCAGTTATAATTGGTCTTGCCTCGTGCCGGCTGATTTCTCGACCGCCAACACCTGCTTGACTAATAGTTCATTTTCAGGGGTAGGGACAGCCAATTTCTTGGCCTCAGCCACCAGGGCGCCGTTTATGGCCATAATCTCCGTGGGTCGCTGGTTTCTGACATCCTGGAGCATGGAGGAGATGTTGGCGGCAGTGGCCCGGCAGACCTCCCGGGTCCGGGCCACCGAGTCGGGGCCGACGTCACTGCCCTTGCGGCGGGCCACCAGGGCGCCCTCCTCGACCAGGGTGATCAGCCGGCTTTTGGCCTC
>JBFFIS010000116.1:0-7211 GCA_041556375.1 Desulfurivibrionaceae bacterium
GATGGCGCCGGCACTGGTGGTGGCAATACGTTGCCAGGTGCCCTCAGGGCCCTGGCGATAGATATAGTAGCCGGCAACATCGGCAGCGGTGGCAGCCTGCCAGTGGAGCTGAACCCCTTGCTGGCGGCTGACGGCGACCAGGTTGGCTGGGGGCGCCGGAGGCGTCATATCAACAGGCATGCCGATGGCTGTCTTGCTGGCCCGGCCCAGGGTCATGATGTTTTCGGCGGCTAGAACGGCCCGGACCTGATAAAAATAGGTGCGGCCATTGGTCACCGAGGGGTCGATGAAGGACAGGCCTGGGGCCGGTAATCCCAGGGGACTGAATTTTTTATTGTCCAGGCTACGATAGACCTGGTACTGCAGACCGGTAACCTGGGAGAGGTCAGCACGAAGCTGGACGGGCGACCAGGACAAGGTCAGGGTGCTGTCGCCGATTCCTATCTGCACATCCGCAGGTGGCAGCAGGGGGTGACGGCGCTCGAAATCTATACGGTTGGAGTCCTTGCTCAAGATGCGCCAGCCGGAGTTGGATCGCACCATGTAGACATAATGATAACCAGGTTCAAGGTCGGTATCCCGGAAGGTTACCTGGCTGCCGCCTTTACGGCCCCGGGCGCTGACGGTAAACTCATAGTCATAGACCACCGGACAGCCGGGGCAATAGTCAGCAGCAGGAATCTGGGCCTTGTAGACAATGAAGGTGCGGATGGTATCGATGCGGGCGCCATTTATTGAGAGGCGTGGGTGGGTCCAGGTCAGGGTGACGGCCTCGTCATCGAGCTGGGAGCGCAAATCGCTAATGGCGGCGGCAATGACGGCTTTGGGTGGCACCGGCGGCGTTTTGCGGCCGCAGCCAGCCAGCATGGCCAGCGTGATGATGACAATCAGAACCGCGAGGCGTTTCATGCCACCATACCAAGATCTTTCTCGGCCACGGCCAAGGCCTCTTCCACCCTTTGAAGACCGGTACCTCCCAGGGAGAGGCGGCTGTTCACCGAGCCCCGCACCGAGAGAACAGCGAAGACGTCCTCTTCAATGGTCTCGGAAAACACTTTAAGCTCGGCCAGGGAGAGCTCAGGGAGCTCCTTATTTTCCTTAATGCAATAGGCCACGGTTTGGCCGACAATGGAGTGGGCCTGACGAAAAGGCACGTTTTTGCGGACCAGGTAATCGGCCAGGTCGGTGGCGGTCATGTAGCCGCCGCCGCCGGTCAGTTCTTCCAGGCGCTCGGTGTAAAAGGTCATATTGGCCAGGAGCTCAGCCATGATGGCCAGGCTGGGGCCCACGGTGTCGATGGTGTCAAAGAGGGGCTCTTTGTCTTCCTGGAGGTCGCGGTTATAGGTCATGGGCAGACCCTTGAGCAGGGTGAGCAGGCTCATGAGGTTGCCCACCACCCGGCCTGATTTGCCGCGGATAAGCTCGGGGATATCGGGGTTCTTCTTCTGGGGCATGATGGAGCTCCCCGTGCAGAACGAATCGGCCAGTTCGACAAACTTAAACTCTTCCGAGCTCCACAGTACCAGCTCTTCAGAGAGGCGGCTGAGGTGGACCTGGATCATGGCGCAGGTGGAAGAAAACTCAATGATGAAGTCACGGTCAGCCACGGTGTCCATGGAGTTGGCCGAGACCTTTGGGAAGTCAAGCTCCTTGGCAACAAACTCACGGTCAATGGGCAGGCCGGTACCGGCCAGGGCGGCAGCGCCCAGGGGCAGGACATTGATACGCTTCAGGCCATCTTCGAGGCGCTCCTTGTCACGGCCAAACATCTCGTAATAGGCCAGCATGTGGTGGGAGATGAGTACCGGTTGGGCCCGCTGCAGGTGGGTGTAGCCCGGCATCACAGCACCGAGATAGGTGCGGGCCAGACCGACAAAGCTCTTCTGGACGGCAGTGAGCAGCTCGATCATCTCGCCGGTAACCTCGCGCATATAGAGGCGGGTGTCGAGGTTGACCTGGTCGTTGCGGCTCCTGGCCGTGTGCAGCCGGGCTCCGGCATCACCGATCTTGTCAGCCAGGGCCTTCTCGATATTCATGTGGATATCTTCGAGTTCCGGCCTAAAGACAAAGGTGCCGGCCTCGATCTCGGCCCGAATCTCCGTAAGGCCGCTGATGATCTGATCGCGCTCCTCGGCGGTGATCAGCCCCTGATGGGCCAGCATCTTGGCATGGGCCATGGAGCCGGCGATATCCTGACGGTAGAGGCGGGAGTCATAGTGGATAGAGGCGGAGAAGGCCTCCACCGAGGCCGCTGTTTTCTCGGCAAAGCGGCCGCCCCACATTTTTTGGTCCTTATTTTCCATCATTAAAAAGTGTCTGCAGTTTACACCACAAAGGCACCATAGACACAGAGTAAGCCCTGTACCGGTGGTGCCTTTGGGGTGATTGGAAATATTATTTTTTGGCCAGAGCCCGCATGGTCAGGCGCAGGGCATTGAGGCGGATAAAGCCCTCGGCATCTGACTGGGTATAGACCTCGTCCTCTTCAAAGGTGGCAAAGCTCTCCTGGTAGAGAGAGTTGTCCGACTTGCGGCCCACGGGGATACAGTTGCCCTTGTAGAGCTTGAGGCGAACCACACCGTTGACCGTCCGCTGGGCCTCGTCCATGGTTTTCTGCAGGAGTTCCATCTCCGGCGAGAACCAGAAACCGTTATAGATCATTTCTGAGTAGCGCGGCACCAGGGAGTCGCGGATCTTCATGACCTCGCGGTCCAGGGTGATGGTCTCCAGGTCGCGATGGGCGGCGCGGAGGATGGTGCCGCCCGGGGTCTCGTAGACGCCGCGGGACTTCATGCCGACAAAGCGATTTTCCACCATGTCGAGGCGGCCGATGCCGTTTTCGCCGCCGAGCTTGTTGAGCAATGCGAAGAGCTCCACGGCTGGCAGGCGCTGGCCGTTAATGGCCACCGGCGTGCCCTGCTCAAATTCCATCTCAATATAGGTCGGTGTGTCCGGCGCCTTTTCCGGCGATACCGAGAGCTTGAACATCGACTCTTCCGGCTCATTCCAAGGGTCCTCAAGGAGACCGCCCTCAAAGCTGATATGGAGGATGTTTTCATCCGAGCTGTAGGGGTTTTTCTTGGTGGTCGGCACCGGGATGCCGTGCTCTTTGGCATAGGCCACGAGCTTGGTGCGGGAGTTAAGGTCCCAGAAGCGCCACGGAGCAATGATCTTAAGTTTTGGATTGAGGCCCAGGTAGCCGAGTTCAAAGCGCACCTGGTCGTTGCCCTTGCCGGTGGCGCCATGGCTGACGGCGTCGGCGCCTTCTTCCTGGGCAATGCGCACCTGTTCCTTGGCGATAATGGGGCGGGCCAGGGAGGTGCCGAGAAGATAGGAGCCTTCATAAATGGCGTTGGCCCGGAAGGCCGGGAAGATATAGTCGGTGACAAATTCCTCGCGCAGATCGGAGATAATGACCTTTTCGGCACCGGTGGCCATGCCCTTTTCACGGACAGCGTCCCAGTCTTCCTGCTGGCCGACGTCAGCGGCATAGGCGATAACCGGGCATTGATATTCCTCTTTCAGCCACTTGAGAATGACCGAGGTGTCCAGGCCGCCGGAATAGGCCAGAACGATTTTGTTTACCTGTGAAGCCATAATAAATTCCTAATCTGTCACTAAAAGAGGAAGGGTTAGCCTTCCAGAATGTGTTTTTCTAAAATCGACTTGTGGATATGCATCTTGTTTTCCGCCTGGTCCCAGGCTACGCATTGCGGGCCTTCGAGGACCTCGTCGGTGATTTCTTCGTCGCGGTGGGCCGGCAGGCAGTGGAGGACCGTGAGGTCTTTTTTGCCAGCCTTGAGCAGATCGCTGTTGACCTGATAGGGCTGGAAAATAGCCAATCGTTTCTCCTGCTCGTCCTCCTGGCCCATGGAGGCCCAGACATCACAGTTGACCACGTCGGCATCCTGGATCGCCTCCTTTGGGTCGCGGACTACGGTGATAGCCTTGCTTGCCCCTTTGCGGGCCGCAGCCAGAATGTCAGGGTTCGGATCATATCCTTCAGGGCAGGCCAGGATAAGTTCAAAACCGAGACGGCTGGCCGCCTGGACCCAGGTGTTGGCCATATTGTTGCCGTCACCTATCCAGGCGATTTTCAGCTCTTCCAAGGGCTGGTCCTTAACCTCAAGGACGGTCATAATATCGCTCAATATTTGGCAGGGATGAAAGAGGTCGGTGAGGGCGTTTATCACCGGCACCGTGGCATAGGCGGCCAGTTCGTCAACGATGGCCTGACCGAATGTGCGCACTACGAGGCCGTCGACATAGCGCGACATGACCCGGGACATATCCTTGAGAGGCTCATGACGGGCGAGCTGGGTATCTTTGCCGGAGAGATAGATGACCTGGCCGCCCATGGCATACATGGCGGCCTCAAAGGATACCCTGGTGCGGGTGGAAGGCTTTTCAAAGATCATGGCGATGGTCTTGCCCGTCAGCTGTTGATGACGGATGCCTTCCTGCGCTTCTTTCTTTAAGACGAGAGCCCGATCAATATAGTGGCGGAGCTCCTCTTTGCTAAAATCCCCGAGGGAGATGAGATGTGTTGTCATTGTGGCTTAGAAAAGTAAAAAGGGGGCCCTTTGAAAAAGTATTCGCAGGTTCGATACCAAGAAACCAAGCGCCTAATTCTTTCAGGTACCCGCAAAATGAGTAATGCCGGCCTCTCAATAGGCGAAAAACCTGGCTCTGCACCAAATAGGCATCAATACATAAAATCCCTTTATTTTGAAAGTTCTTTTTGGCTGCCTTGGAAAAAAATCACATTGAAGCCAACTTATGCAGCACCGGGTGCCGGGGATGGCATAAAAAAAGGCACTGGGGGTGCCAGTGCCTTGAAAAGATATTTTTACCTTGAAAATCAGATGTTTGAAATGACCTCTTCCAAAACCGAGGCCATGGCGTCGATCTCCTCAATGCTGACAATGAGAGGCGGAGTGCAGCGCAGCACCTTGCCGCCGGCCAAGGTGACCAAGATGCCGGCCTTAAACAGGGTGGAGACGATTTCACCGCCCTTATCGGCAATACTGTCGTCAAGGACGAGTCCCTGGATCAGGCCGCGGCCGCGAACGCCGCGGCACAAGCGGTTGTATTGATCGGCAATGGATTTGAGGCTTTTGTGAAGATGCTCACCTCGTTCTACGACCCCTTCGAGAAAGCCGTCACTGGTCATGGTTTTGAGCACGGCCACCGCCGCGGCACAGGACACGGGGTTGCCGCCAAAGGTGGAGGCGTGGTCGCCGGGCTGAAAAGAGGTCGCAACCTTGTTGGTGGTAAGCATGGCGCCAATGGGCATGCCATTACCCAGAGCCTTGGCGCAGGTCAGGATGTCGGGCCGGATGCCATACTGCTCATGGGCAAAGAGGGTGCCGGTGCGGCTCATACCCACCTGGATCTCATCAAGGATGAGGAGGATGGAATGCTTGTCGCACAGGGTGCGAATGGCCTGGAGGTATTCTTTGTCCAGGGGACGGACACCGCCCTCGCCCTGCAGGGGTTCAACGAGGATGGCGCAGGTCTTATGGGTGATTAGCTTCTCCAGGGCCTCAATGTCACCGAAGGGGGCGTGGTAGAAGCCCACGGGCAGGGGCTCGTAGCCGATGTGGAATTTGCGCTGCCCTGTGGCTGCCACCGTGGCCAGGGTGCGGCCGTGAAAGGAGCCTTCCAGGGAGATGATCTCAAAACAGCCCGTGCCGCCATGCTTTCTGGCCAGCTTGATGGCGGCCTCATTGGCCTCGGCACCGCTGTTGGCCAGAAATACCTTGTCGGCAAAGGAGTTGTCCACCAGCATGCCGGCCAGTTCTATCTGGGGCAGGGTGTGAAAGAGGTTGGAGGTGTGAACGAGCTTTCCTGCCTGGTGGCAGATTGCCTCGGTAACCACCGGATGACAATGGCCCAGGCTGCACACGGCGATGCCGGAAACAAAGTCAAGATACTCGTTGCCCTTGGCATCCTTGAGGCGACAGCCCGAGCCTTCGACCATAACGGCCGGATGGCGGGTATAGGTGTTGATGAAAAGCTCATTGCCAATTTCAATTAGGTTTTTCATGAGACAATCTCCGTTCCAACACCATCGCGGGTGAAGATTTCCAGAAGCAGGGCGTGGGGGACCCGGCCGTCAAGGATATGGGCCTTGCTCACCCCGCCGTCGATGGCGTCCTGGCAGCAACGAATTTTAGGAATCATGCCGCCATCGGCTGTGCCGGCGGCAATGAGGTTATTGGCCTCCTCCATATCCATGGAAGAGATGATTTCTTTGGCCTCGTCAAGGACCCCGGCCACATCGGTGAGCAGGATCAGTTTTTCGGCCTTAAGTTTTGCGGCAATGGCGCCGGCCACCAGGTCGGCGTTGATGTTATAGGATTGACCTGCCTCGCCGACACCCACCGGGGCAATAACCGGGATAAAATCCTTGGTGTCCAGGGTGATGAGGACCTCGGGGTTGACGTGGGTCACTTCCCCCACCCGGCCCAGGTCAATGAGCTCGGGGGGCGCGTTTTCCACCAGGGACTTCATGATTTTCATCTTGCGGGCCTGGATCAGGTCGCCGTCCCGGCCGGAGAGGCCAATGGCCCGGCCACCATGGTAGTTGATGAGGCCGACAATCTCCTTGTTGACCTTGCCCACCAGCACCATTTCAACCACATCCATGGTCTCGCCGTCGGTGACGCGCATACCATCGATATAGTTGGACTGGATATTCATCTTTTTGAGGAATTTGTTGATCTGGGGGCCGCCGCCATGCACGATCACCGGGTTGATGCCGATGTATTTCATCAAAATGATGTCCAGGGCGAAGTTCTTCTTGAGTTCTTCGTCCACCATGGCGTGGCCGCCATACTTGATGACCACGGTCTTGCCGAAAAATTCTTTTATATAGGGCAGCGATTCTATAAGAATCCGGGCTGTTTGGCTTCCGTCCCGCATATCTGTTATTCCTTTATTTTTTAGGGGTTACGAGTATGTTGCTCTGTTGTTGTGGGCCTGAAAAAGATAAAAAGGATATCATGCCGACATCTGCTCACGGTATACCATAAAGTGACAAAACTGGTCACTAAAAGACATTTTCGGGCCTCTTGGTCCACGAAAAGATGGAGCTTCTGCTGGGCTAACATGCTGATTTTTAAGGATAATTTTTTTCAAAACCTGACTTTTTAGCCGCTTGCCACTTTTGTCTTGCAATTTGGCTGCCAGCTCTTAATCTTATACAA
>JBFFIS010000117.1:0-7103 GCA_041556375.1 Desulfurivibrionaceae bacterium
GGAAAACCTCGAGCAGGCCAACTTCCGCTTCCAGCTCCTCCATCGTTTGTCGCTGAAGATTAATTCGGTCTATCTGACCACCACCGAGCTTGATAAGGTCCTCCATGCTATTTTGGTCGGTATCACCGCCAATGAGGGATTGCGTTTTAACCGCGCCTTCTTGGCCCTCTTTGATGATAGCCAGGAGCATCTCTGGGGGAGGCTGGCCATCGGCCCCAGCTGCAGGGAGGAGGCCGGGCTGATCTGGGCCGAGATGCAGGAGAAGGGTGTAGATTTCCTTGACATGGTTGAGGGCCTCCACGACTGCGCTGCCCATGATAATGTCATAAACGATATCGTTGACCGGCTGCAGGTGCCTGTTGCCAATGATCAGCATATCCTCATCCGTTCCGCCATGGAGCACCGTAGCTTCTTGGTCACCGATGGCCAGGCCGAGGTGGATGTCGACCATGGTCTTGTCGATCTCCTTGGCGAAGGCAGCTTCGTGGTTGTGCCCCTCTTTTCGCCCCGTGCCGCCCTGGGCGTCATTATTGCCGATAATTATATCAACCGGAATCCCATTAAGGAAAGCGACCTCACCATGTTGGAGCTTTTTGCCAGCCAGGTAAGCCTGGCCATTGAGCACAGCAAGCTGCATAGCGAGATGCAGAACAAGATTTCCGAGCTCCAGCAGGTGACCCATGAACTCGACAAAAATAAGGACCTGCTTGTTGAGGCTGAGCGTTATTCCGCTCTCGGCCAGATGGCCGCCCAGATGGTTCATATCCTCCGTAATCCCATCACCTCCATTGGCGGGGTGTGCCGGATTCTCTCCAAGAAGATTGTTGATGAAGAGTGGCGTCGTTATCTTGATGTGATGATCAAAGAAACAGCACGCCTGGAAGGCACCCTGGGCGAGCTTTTTGATTTTGTCAGCCGGGCCGAGCCCCAGAAGTCAGTGGGCCATCTGTTTCCGCTGATCAGAAAAACAATGTTGCTGGTCCAGCCCACCATGCTCAAGCAAAACATCTCCTGGGAGGTGGATCTTGAAGAGGAGCATGATGTTTTGGTGGATATGGATTCCCGCCAGATCCGCCAGATGCTCCTTCATGTTATCCGCAATGCCCTGGAGGCCATGGAGCTCGGCGGCCATCTGAAGGTCATCGGCGAGGTTAAGGGGGACCGGGTTGTTGTTCATATAAGTGATACGGGTATGGGCCTGTCCGACGTCAACCTCAGTCGGGCCCGGGATCCCTTTTTTACCACCAAGACCTATGGCAGCGGTATGGGTCTCGCCATGGTTGACCGCATCGTCGAGAACCATGGTGGCAGTTTCAGCTTGAATCGTCAGGAAGAGGGTATGGAAGCTCTGATTGAGCTGCCCGTGGTTGGCTGATATCGACGTCTTACCAAGGGAAACATCAGTGTGAAGATAACCGATCTCTTTAGCCGGATTCAGAAGGGTGGCTCGGGTGCTGATGCCGGTAAGACCGCCAGGCTTATTCAGCCGGTACAGCCCGTCGGCCATGCTGGTAAGTTGACCCTGGTTCCCGGCCAGCTTCTCCAGGGTGAGGTGGTAGGCGAGGACGCCAACGGCCAGCTTCTCCTCAAGCTGGCCGGAGAAATTATTGCGGCCCGTACTGCCGTCAAGCTTGAGGCGGGGCAGCAGTTCTGGTTTGAGGTCAAGGAGGCCGGTGACAGCCCCCTGCTTGATCTCGCCAGCCGGAAAGGGGCGGTGCAGGAGCTGCTCAAGGATATCATGGCCACCCGGCCGCGTGTGGTCAAGGCCCAAGCCAGCACTCCCTCCTCTGCTTCTCCTCCTCTGCCCTCCCAGACGGCGCCTGGGCCGGGTGCCGGTCCCGCTGCAACGCCGCCCTTCACTCAAGCCAGCGCTGCTGTTTCCCCTGAGCTTGCTTCTGCTCCGGCCGGCCAGCCTGCGTCTACACTTGCCGGGCCTCCTCCTGCCGTCATTGGGGCTGACGGCAGCTTGCCGCCGGAAGCGGCCCGCCTTGTCCGGGCCCTTGTTGGGTATGTCAACCCGCCGGGCAGCGGCGCAGCTGACCAGCATGGCACCGGTATTTCCCAGCCGCCATCTCTCATAAAAACCATTGTTTCTTTGATTCGGGAGGGTCAGATCCCCGCCTCTCTGCAGAAGGTAGAGGCCTTTCAGGGCGTTGTGCAGACGAAGCCATCCTTGGTCGCCGCGGTGCCCCGTGAAGGTCAAGGCCAGGAGGCCGTAACGGCACGGGGGGAGTTGCCCGCCTCGCCAGGGCCAGCGGCGCCGGAGGGCACCCAGCCCCAGGTCGCCGCCGTATCAGGAAGTCCTTCGTCTCCGGCCTCTGCTGTTTTGGCGGCGGACACCATCAAGATACTCAATAGCCTGGTGGCTGTTGCCGGCATCAAGGCGCCAAGTAATGGTGAAGCCGGCCCGCTGCAGCCGGTTGCCAATCCCGACCAGAATCTGGCGGAGATTCTTACCCTGATAGCGCGGCAGGATAAAATTCCTGTCTCGTTGCAAAAACTTGCCCCCCTGCGGATGTTGATGGCCAGCAGCGTGGAGAGTTCCGCCTTGAAAGCAGAAGACGGGCTGCAGGCCGTTTCCCCCGAGAGCAAGGAGGCTGCCGAGCAGGGGCTGTCGGCCGCCAGGGCCGTGTTGCCCTTGCAGTTTGCTGCGGCCCAGCAGGGTGGCGAATCCTTGCCTGCTCAACTTCGCCTCCTCGCCTCTCTCATGGGGATGGGATCGCGAAATGTCGACATGGAGGCCTGGCAGGAGATTGAGGGGATTTTGGGTCGTCTCTCAGAGGCGGAAATGCCGGCAGCGGCTCGCAAACTGGCCTCTTTTTTTGATGCCCATAGCCGCGTTAATAGTGAGGTTGCCCCCCAAGGGCAGAGTGATTTTTACATCATGCCATCGGTGTTCAGCGCTCAAGCCGGCTGGGGCGAATGGCTCTGGAGCCGTGAGCGTCCGCCGGGGGATAATGATTCTAGAGGTCAGGAAAATCTGGCTTTTTTTCTAGAAATGAGTAATCTAGGAGCCCTGACCATCCAAGTGATTCTTAAAGAGAAAAAATTGCGGGGTCAGATACTGATGTCCGACAAGAAGGGTTGTGAGCTTGTGGCGTCATTGTTGCCAGGACTTTTGCAGCGCTTGCAGGCCTTTGGCTATGATGTCGTGGATTTTCCCTGTAGCTGCCAACCTCTGAATGTCATGCAGGAGCTCAAGGAGAGTCTCCATACCCGGGCAGGGTCCAGGCCTGTTTCTCTCCTTGATGTTCAGGCTTAGTAAATAATTGCAGTGAGAAGATAAACGGGGGCGTTTATGAAGTTTTTAGGGACGATTTTTTTAGTAGTAGTTTTAGCCGGCGTTGCTTATGGCGCTGATGACGATACCAAAATCATTCGGATGAATGGTCAGAGCTATCAAATATGGACGGACAAAAACGGCATTCGGCGTATTGACCCTGTCTTCCTGGTTGAAAAATCAAAAATAAGGAATGACAACAGCTCAACTGTTACTGCCAAGGTGGCGCCGAACGAGATGGTGAAAGAGGTGGAAGAGGCCGCTGAAAAGGTCGAAGATGCGGATCCCGCCAAGACCGTGGTGGAGGAGATGGACTATGCGGCCTGTCGGGAGTCTCTTGCCGCTGCCGAGGCCATGGCCTCAGTCTATAATGTGATTTTTGATTATCCCAAGGGCCAGAAGTTTACCGTTCTTATGGCTGTGGATAAGAAGACGGTACAGTTGAAATGTGAGTATGGCACCCGGGTAACCACCACCTGGGAGAATTGATTGCCATAGGTAAGCTTGGCAGCAGAGGTTTCATGGCCTCTTTGGCCTCCAAGGGCGCGACCTTTATCTTTTAAGGTCTGCGCCTTTTTTCTTTTTTGGCAGCAGGTCTCACCGCCGAGATCAACACGGCTGTCACGCCGATCCCCAAAAAGCAGAAGTAGGAATAATGCAGGGCCCTGACAAAGCTTTCGGCCTGAAGGCTGGTGTAATCTCTCATGTCCAGGCCGCCGCTCAGGGCCGAGAAAAAGAGGGCAAAGGAGAGGCTGGCCAGGGCAATGCCGAGCAGCATGCCCAAGGTCCGAGCTGTGGCCAGCAGGGCGGAGACCGTGCCGATATAGGGTTCGCCGATGCTGCGCAGGGCCGAGGCGCTATTGGGTGACAGAAAGAGGGAGAGGCCGACGCCTAAAAATCCTAAGCGACCGGCCACCAGCCAGGGAGTGCTGGTGGTGGAGAGGGTGGTAAAGGAGTAGAGGCCACAGCTGCAGATGATCAGGGCGCAGGTGGCAACAATCCTGGTGTCGGTAAAATCGGCGAGCCAGCCGGCGATCGGCGCAGTAATGAGGGCGGTAATGGGGATTGCCAGCATGATGAGGCCAATTTTTGAGGCGGGCAGGCCGAGAACGCGGTCCAGGTAAAAGGGCGTGAGGATGAGTACGGAGAACAGGCAGAGGAAAATCATGGTTGCCGTGACCACCGCAATCATCAGTGATTTTTCACGAAAGACTACGGCCGGAATAATGGCCGTGGGCTGTGTGTCATGGTCCGCAGGCTTCAGGTTCGACAGCATGCTTTCGCGGCGTACGAAAAAAAAGAGGGCGATGAGGCTTAAGCCAAGACCACCGGCAAGCTCAAACATGGCAGCATCTGGTGCTGCGGCATGGGTCAGGGTGGCAGTGGCGGAGGCCAGCAGACAGACCCACCAGAAGCCGCCCAACCAGTCAAAGGGGTGGCTGGCTGCCGGGGCCGGCTGCGGCTTGAGGAAGATTTTCGCCAGAATGATCACTGCCAAACAGATGGGAGCCGGTAACAAAAACAGGCTGCGCCAGGAATAGTACTCGATGAGGAAGCCGCCCAGGGCCGGGCCGGTCATTAGGCCCAGAGAGGTGGCGATGCCAATAAGTCCCATGCTGCGGCCGAGCTGCTCGGGGCCAAAGGCCGTTTTGAGCATGGCCGGGCCATTGGCCATCATCATGGCAGCCCCCAGGGCCTGGATGAAACGGAAAAAAATCATAACAGACAATGTGCCGGCCCGGGAGCAGAGAAAAGAGCCCAAGGCGAAAATGAGCAGGCCGGCGATGTAAATCTTCTCACGGCCGAGGCGATCGGAAACATGGCCCCAGAAAAGCATGGTGGCGGAAGTGGTCAGGAGATAGATGAGCACCACCCCCTCGGTGTGCGCCAGGGGGCTTTGGAACTCGGCCATGATCGAGGGCAGGGCGATATTGACCATGGACGAATCCATGGTGGCAAAGAAAACACCGGTTGCTACCAAGAAAAAGGCAAGCCATTTCGGGTTGTTAGAGGTCATAAAAGAGAGTGCCGGCAGGGGTCTTCATGCTACAGGGCCTTGGGGCCGGGGAGTCTGCCGATGTCCTCCCGGCACTGCTAGAAATTTTTTATGAGCATTTGGGGAATATTTTCGGTAGGTTTCTTCTCAAATAACTTACTGCGAAAGACGAAAAGCGTCTTTATAAAAATATAACGTAATAAGGATGTCGACGATGAGAGGATCTGCCCTGCGATTCAATACATTTTTAGTTTTTTTTCTCGGTGTTGCCGTGCTGCTTGCTGTTGGCTCTGCCCAGGCCGCAGCCAAGATGCCCCATTTTAATCTGGCCGATGCCGCAACCGGCCAGATGGTCGACAGCACGTCTTACAGTGGTAAGGCCAAGCTCGTGGTCTTTTTTGCCACCTGGTGTATGCCCTGCATGCAAGAGGTGCCGGCCTTGATGCGCCTCCAGGAGGAGTATGGCAATGATGACTTTACCGTTGTTGCTATCTCTGTGGACAACCATCAGGAAAATGTCGGCAATTTCATTACCAAGAACGGCGTAAATTATCCGGTGTTGATGTTTGACAGTCAGGTGGTCGCTGATTTCGGCGGCATTCCCGGCCTGCCCACCACCTTCATGGTTGATAAAGATGATAATGTTTTGAAGAAATATCCAGGCCTTGTGCCTCATGCTCTCCTGGAGCGGGAAGTCAAGCGCATGCTGGCTGTGGAAGAGAAATAGGAGCCTGTCTAAAATGAATACCTGTTCATTTTCTCCCTTGACAACCTGGGGATGATTAGGTAGTCAACTAGGTAATCTTATTGATGGATAATAATAAAGAGCTCGAATAATCGAGTGATCCATAACACCTCAAAGGAGATAGAGATGAAAAAAGTATTAGCAATCGCAATGGCTATGGCATTCACCGTAAGCGCTGCCTCTGTAAGCATGGCTGCCAGTGTAAAATGTACTGTTAAGGCCGTTGACGGCGACACCGTGACCATGGACTGTAAAAAAGCTTCCAGCCTCAAGGTTGGCGACAGCGTCAAAGTGAAAGCTGCCAAGAAGAAAGCTATCGAAGGTTGCTAATAGTTTTTTGACACCTTTTTGCTTTGTTTTAGGAACCGCCTTTCCTGTCTGCAGGAAAGGCGGTTTTTTTATGTGCTCCCCTTTGGCTGGTCTAACCCGCTGAGTTGACAGAAAAATTGTTGTTGGCTACTGTCAATGGAGAGTTTTTCTGACGATACAAAAAGACAAGAGGGGCCTGTGAAACAGAAACCGTCGGCAATAAACAGTATCTGGTTGGCAATGGTGGTTCTGGCCACCCTCACCGCTGCCTATACCGGCAGGATGGATGAGGTGACCAAGGCCTCCTTTGATTCAGCCAAGGCCGGGGTGATGCTGGCCATCGGCCTCATCGGTCCTATGGCCCTTTGGCTCGGGATCATGAAGGTTGCCGAGGCCGGTGGCTTGATGCGCGTCATCGCCCGGGGGGTTCGGCCCCTGATGATTCGCCTTTTTCCAGAGGTGCCGGCTGAGCACCCCGCCATGTCGGCGATGATCATGAATATGGCCGCCAACGCCCTGGGCTTGGGCAATGCCGCCACACCCATGGGCATCAAGGCCATGCAGGAGCTGGAAAAGCTGGCGCCGGAGAAGGGTACGGCCACCAATGCCATGTGCCTCTTTTTGGCTATTAATACCTCTTCGGTTACCCTGCTGCCCTTGGGAGTCATCACCGTCCGGGCGGCGGCGGGGGCTACTAGTCCGGCCGCCATTTTGGTGCCGTCGCTGATAGCCACCATCTGTTCCACATCCGTAGCCATATTTATGGCCAAAAC
>JBFFIS010000118.1:0-7090 GCA_041556375.1 Desulfurivibrionaceae bacterium
AGCCTGTCAAAAAACAGCAGATAGCTAAAGCTGAAGCCAGGAAGGAAAAAACCGTCGTTGCCGAGAAACAGCCGGCTGCAGTCCAAGCTGCCCCGGAGCCCCCTGCACAGCTGATGACGGCTAAAGATGCGGTCGAACCTGAAAAGGCGCCGCCAACCACGGTGGCGGAGGCCGAGGAGAGCACGGAAACGGCCGAGGCAACCCAAATACATGCGGCCGCTCGGCAAGCCGCTCAAAGGCAACAGTATGTTGACACCTATTTGGCTGAAATCTGCCAAAAGATCCAGCAGAACATGCGTTATCCCAAACTAGCCCGGCGTATGGGTCTTGAAGGCAAGGTGGTAGTTTCCTTTGTGGTTCATAAGGATGGCAACGTTGCTGATGTGCATATAAAACACAGCTCGGGGGTGCAAACTCTTGATAAAAACGCCATTGTCACCATAAAAAAAGCCGCTCCATTTCCGAGGCCGCCGATCAAGGCCAAGTTGATCGTGCCAATCAAATACGGTTTGGTCTAAACCCCTTGGTCATTTATGTGTCATCTTGACGAAAGGGACTAGAAATCACCTGTGCCGGTTTCCCTCTCAAACACAGGGTTCACAGCCGAATCACCAGCCAACCATGCTCCGGCGTCTGTCTCTTCGTCCGGCAATAGCTTGCCGAAAAACACCTAAGCTAGACCTGGTTGAAGCCGCACTCCCCTCCTCCTACACTACTAAGCCTGCTCTTTTTTAAACTGCTTGGCCTTGGCAACCAAGGACGGGGCCCACTCTGGGGTGCCGACGGCATGGATATGGGTATAGAGGGCCAGGACGTTTTTATAGACCAGGCCGTCACCGCCGTCAGCAAAACCAACTCCCCTTTCCATCTCCAAAGCGAGGTCATCTCCTTTGCCCGGCCACTGTGCCACCTTACTGTAACGAAACTCATGGCCCTTGATCTCGGTATTGGCGGGGTAAAAGGGGTTATTGTCACGGGCCTTGAGGATGGTGTAGCCATGGGCCTGAGGCCTCTGCTCCAGGGTAAAATGCACCGGAAAGATGCCCACCAAAGGGAAGTCTTCGCCATCCAGAGTAATTTTTTCGCCTAAATAGATGAGCCCCCCGCATTCGGCATAGATCGGCAGGCCGGCCTCAGCGGCATCCTTGACCGAACGACGAAAGCTGCCGTTTGCCGCCAGGACGCGGGCGCTTGTTTCCGGGAAGCCGCCACCGATATAAAGGGCTCCAAGGTCTGCAGGCAATCGCTCGGCAGTGAGAGAGTTAATCTCCACCACCTCGGCGCCCTCAGCGGCTAAGGCTCGCAGATTCTCAGGATAGTAGAATTGAAAGGCGGCATCACGAAGGACGCCGATCTTCACAGGCTCAGCTCCAGGGCTGCTTTCGGCAACGGCCTCGTCGGCGGCAAAATCAAGGTCGACCATCTGCGCCTCGATGGCGGCGATATCAAGACTCTTCTCTGCCCCTTGGGCCAGTTCGCTAATTGCCTCACCGGCGCCGTCATACTCTTGAAAGGGGGTAACGCCGAGATGACGCATGGGGAAAATATCCTTTTTAGAGCGCCGGAAAGCCCCCAACACCGGTACGCCGGCATAGGTTTCCACCGCCTCGCGAACTATTTTCTCGTGGCGACTGCTGCCAATACGGTTAAGCACCACGCCGCAGATCTCCACCTCAGGATCAAGATTTTTACAACCAAGGACCAAAGCGGCCACAGTACGGGTGGTCTTGGTACAATCAACCACAAGGAGCACCGGTAGTTTAAGGAGCTTGGCAAGCTCGGCGGTGGAATAGCCGCCATGGGCATCAACGCCGTCATAGAGGCCGCGGTTTCCCTCGACAATGATGACCTCGCCCTCAGCGGCCCGGGCTTGAAAGGAGCGAACCAAGGCCTGGCGTTCCATGAGATAGGGGTCGAGGTTGAAGCACGAGCGGCCACTGGCAAGAGAAAGCCAGCCGGCATCGATATAATCAGGACCCTTTTTGAAGGGCAAAACCGCTGTACCCAGCCTGGCATAATGGGCCACGAGACCCACGGCAACCACACTCTTTCCTGAACCGCCGCCAAGACCGGCAACCACAATCCCTTTCATCCTTTCTCCTTGGGCCATCTTGATACGATGGCCTCTCATAATCGTCCGCTCAACAGCACCCCTGGAACATTGCACGCCCCTCTGCCAGTGTCAAGTTTCATGAAGATACGCCAAAACTTTTCTAAGCGAATCAAAGCGTAATATGGTACTTATTTAGGCCTTGCAATTTCCCAGACCATGCTTATTGTAACGAATTCCAAACCATAAATATACCGGTCAACAGACCGTTCATTTTTAATTATTTCAAGAGGTTTTCCATGTCCGACACACAGCTTAAAGAAGACTTAAGTAGAGTTATTGCTGAACTGGAAGAGAAAGTCAAAGAACTTCCCGGCAATTTTGTCGCCCACCACCATCTTGCCATGGTCTACCATAAGGCAGGGCGCCACAACGACGCCATCAGCGAGCTCAAAAAATGCCTGGAGATTGATGACGCCAACGCCGAGGCCCACATCAACCTGGGTGCCCTCTATTTTGAGATGGGCAAACTTGATGAATCCCTGGAGGCCAACAAGAAGGCCCTCATCCATGCCGTCAATCCGGCCCAGGCCCATTGCAACATCGGCCTTATCCACCAGCAAAAGGGTGAGAATGACAAGGCCATTGACTCGTACACCAAGGCCACGATCAACGACCCCAAGCTGGCCTTTGCCTGGATCAACCTGGCCGCCGCTAAAATCGGCGCTGGCGACTTTGACGAGGCCCTCAGCGCTGCCAAGAAAGGCGTGGAGAACGACCCAGACTACCCCATGGCCCACAATAATCTTGCCGTTGCCCAGTTTTACAGCGAAGATTACACCGGCGCTGAGAAATCAATGAAAAAGGCCGAAGAGCTTGGCTACCCCGTAGAACCAATGTTCAAAAAGGTCCTTGCTGAAAAGCTGCAGGCATAAAAATCATGAGTAAAGGACCAGTTATTAAAACCCGACCCTGGTGCCCCTTTTGCGGCCAGAATGTCGGCCGGCCCCAGGAACCCAAAGAAAGAAAGATGGACGAGTTCCTTCTTGGCGAATGTCAATGCGGCGCTGTCTACGTTTCCGAGCCCACAGGATTTAATGTGGGTTCGGCCATGGTTGAATGCATGGTGGCGGCCTGCGACGACAATCCCGACCTGGCCTGGGAGCTCGAACCAGACGTCGATTATCTGTCAAGCCGTCTTGAGAACTATGACGAGGTCACCCATTATGTCTACGAGTCCCGTGAGCATGATGGCCGGAAGATCGGCGGCCTTCTCTACTTTATCCGCCTCACCAAGGATCTTGCTGATCTGTCAGGCAGGCTTAAGGAGCATAAGAAGGACCATTCGGCCAAGGTAAAATCAACAGCTATCGGCAGCTACGCTATTCCTGAGATGGAGCCCAAGCCCGACCCGAAGAGAAAAAAACAACGGGTTAAAAAGCCTGACGTTAACAAGTGGGTTGCCGAAGCCAATATTGATGCCCTTGTCAGCGCCACCTTTGATGACAGCAAGACCCTGCGCTTTATCCAGCGCCTGCTCTACTCACCCAGCGAGGACGAACGCTATCACACTGCCCATGTCATGGCCCAGGTCTGCCGCAGGGTCTCCACCCTGAAGCCAGGGATGGTGAGCGATGTCCTGCACCGGATGTATGAGTCGTGTACTGATTCTGCCTCCACCCACTGGGGCCTGATTGAGACCATCGGTTCCATTATTGCTGCCCGGGCCGATCTCTTTGGCGCCTTTTCACGCCACCTTCTCATGTACCGCGGTGTTGACTCCAGCCGCCCCCTTGTTCTCTGGGCCATGGGCACCATTGCCAAGGACAGCCCTGACGTCATTCGCCAGACGCCGGTCTATGCCGTTTTTGACTTTGTCCACCACGAAGACCCAGAAACCCGCGGCAATGCCGTGCGTCTCTTTGGCAGGATTAACGCCATGGAGGTCAGAAGCGAGATCGAAAAGCTGGTTGATGATCCGGCCGAAATCACCATCTACGAAGATGGCCTGCCCTGCAGAACAACTGTAGGGGCCTTGGCCAAAGAGGCTTTGGACAATATGGGCACCATGACAGAGAATGCCAAACCAGCTCCCCTTACCCTGGGAAATGCTCAACTTTAATAGATACTAATTTTACATATAGCAGGAAAATATCATGAATGACGGTTCGCTCAAAGTAATCCCCACTAATCCCCAGGAGGTCGCAGAGGCCGAGGCCAGCTTGACCCAGCCCCGCAAAGACTATAATGAGGGTATTGACTATCTCAAGAACAAGGAACAGGCCATGGCAGCCAACGCCTTCCACAACGCCCTCATGGGCTGGGAGGAAGAGGGTGATCTCCACGGTGTGGCCAACGCCTCAGACCAGCTTGGCGACATCTGTGCCGACCGCGGCGATTTTGACAAGGCCCTGAGCCATTATGATCGAGCCTATAAGATCTGCACCGATGATTTCGACCGCTACTCCCTCTTTGGTCTAGAAAAGAAGAAGGCCGCCATTTTTGTCAAGATGGAACGCTATGACGAGGCCCTTGACCTCTACTGGGACATCTTTGACGAGTACACCGGCAACCGCGATCCTCGCGGCGTTGTCGAAACCCTGGAGATCATGGCTGACATCATGATCAAGACCGGTGATAAGGCCAAGGCGGCAGAATGCTACCAGATGATCGCCAAGACCCATCGTAACTTCAAGCATAGTGCTGAAGCTGCCGAGTATGAAGCCAAGGCAGAGGAAGTCCTGAAGTAATATTTCGCACTCTTCCTTGTCAGCGCAGGGGTGTCAGCTGCAAGGCAAAAAACGACACCTTTGACCTTGCCTGCAAATAGAAACAAAAAAGCCCGCTACTCAAAATTGAGTAGCGGGCTTTTTTGTTTCTCAGAAACTAGAAGAACGGCTAAGACTAGGCGTTATCCATGTCCTGCTTGTCCTCGTCCTTGACACGTGAAGGAAGAGCATACATGGTGGTGGAACCAGAAGACCAGAACATCAGTTTTCCTTGTTTCACCAGGTCATTGGCTATGTTCTTGATTGCACGAGGCTTGGCATCGGGATCGCATTTGTAGAAATCCTTGATGTAGAGCGCTGGCTTAGGGGCTTTGGTAGCCTTCTCGATTATTGCTGCTTCAAGCTCTTCTTTTGATAATGGCATGCGGAAGTTCTCCATTTATTGATGGTGACTAATTAAACCAAAAATGCGGATAACCGGACCATGCCAGCTATCCGCACTCATCTGTAACTAATTATTGTAATTATTTACAGTGGCTGGTGAACTTGAAGTTCGTGGTAGTTCTCCAGGTATCATAAGCCAGACGATAGTCATCGATTGACTTCATGGTAAATGGAATACCGGTCTTTTCAAAGAACATCTCCCAACCGATACGGTCAGCCCACTCACCAATACGCTCGTACTGGTTAGCATCCTTAGCATAAACCTCGAGGATATTCTTACAAGCCTCAACAGTCTCAGGCCAACGTGGCGGAGTGTTGGGCAGGAAGGGAATAACCATCTTGGAGAAGGTAGGGTTGGATTTCGCATTGGAAACCTTACCACCTACGAGGATAGCAATACCGTCACCATCAGGATCGGCAAGAGGCATAGCCGGACACATGGTGTAACAGTTACCACAGAACATACAACGGTCAGCGTTAACGGTTACAGACTTGATCTCTTCGCCTTTGGAGTTGGTAGCCTTGGCAGGCTTAACAGCACCGAGGGGACAAGAAGCGATGGCCAGAGGCAACTCGCAGAGTCCGGAGATAGCGTCATGGTCGATCATGGGTGGCTTGCGATGTACACCGAGGATAGCGATATCGGAGCAATGTACAGCACCACACATGTTCAGGCAGCAAGCAAGAGCAAGCTTAACCTTGGCGGGCAGTTTAGCCTCGACAAAATGGTCAAAAAGCTCATCCATAACTGCCTTAACAACACCAGAGGCGTCAGTAGCAGGAGTATGACAGTGAATCCAACCCTGGGTATGTACACAGTTGGAAACACAAGCGCCGGTACCACCAACAGGGAACTTGTTGCCACGGCTGGCAAGGTCGTCCAGCAGAGGCTGAACTTTGTCCTTGGAGTCAACCATGAACTCAATGTTGTTACGGGTGGTGAAGCGCATGAAACCGTCGCAATGGGCATCAGCGATATCACAGATTTCGCGGATAAGCTCAATAGAGATCAGACGGGCGGAACCTACACGTACGGTGTAACACTCTGCGCCGGACTCGGAAACATGTACCAATACACCAGGCTGAACCATTTCATGGTAGAGCCACTTGCCCTTGTTATCTTTGATAACCTGGGGGTAAAACTGTTCAAAATGTGGGGGACCGATATCTGTGATTCTGTCCACCATGGGATTTGCTGGATCGTAACCCATAATAAACCTCCTTCTATATAAGAATGAATTTTATTTAATTTATCCGTTACCTTCTAATCAGAATCTGATTATTGGGCGTGCTTCTTACGGAATTCCCGAACATCACGCTCGAAACCACCAGGAACCTCTTCATCAGTCCAGAAGACGTATGGGTTCTCACGAGGAATCTTGACATGCTGAGGAATCGGGGTCACATCCATAACTCTCAGGAAGGTCGGCAGACCAACGCGCTGCATGGTCTCACCAAGACGCTCACGGTTCTTACCGTTCTCCATCCACCAATCCCAGATGTTCTCGATAACCTCGATTACTTCCTCGTACTCGCTATCAGGGTTGATCTCGATGAAAGGAATGATCATGGTGGCCAGCTGAGCACCATCAAGGATGGGGGCCTTAGCACCACAGAGGATGGTAGCACCCTGCTGCTTACCAGGACGCAGAGCGCGAGGCATCATGTTGATGCAATGCATACAACGGGTACAGTTCTTGTTGTCGATCTGCAGCTCGTCGCCTTTCATGCGCATACAACCGGTGGGACACAGAGCAAGAACGTCTGCTTCCATATCAACTGCTTTGGACTCAGTGCGGGCGCCACCGTTAGGCTTGTACTCGCCTTTGATGTAGCCCTGAACTGCGGCCTGATCAATGCGGATATC
>JBFFIS010000119.1:0-7028 GCA_041556375.1 Desulfurivibrionaceae bacterium
CCATCGAGGGTAAGGGTCCAGGCCACCATAATAAGGGTCAGGATAAAGAGCGACGGCATAAAAACCTTACTGGCCCGCTCAATGCCGTGGCTGACATCGCGAAAGCAGATAAACCAACACAAAAACCAGACAACGGAGGTGGATAACAGGATGGGCAGCCGGAATGAACCGAGATTATCAGCAGAGTTGCTAAGCTGAAGAAAATCGTTAAAAAAGAAGCTTTGGGGATCAAGCCCCCAGCCCAAAGAGGCTGACAAAAAGAAATAATTGACGCACCAGCCAATAATAACGGCGTAATAGAGCATAATACCAAACATGGCCACCACCGGCATCCACCAGCCCAGCCACTCATACTGACGGCCTATCCGCCTAAAACTTAAGGGGGATGAGGCTTTCTCGAGATGGCCGATGCCATACTCGACGAGCATGATCGGCAGGCCAGCGATGAGCAGAGCAACGATGTAGGGCACCAGAAAGGCGCCGCCACCATACTGATGGGCCATATAGCTGAAACGCCAGACATTGCCAAGACCAATGGCAGAGCCGATGGCCGCCAGCAGAAAACCCATATTAGACTGCCAATTTCCCCTGGTATTACTCATGAACTCCTCTCCACGTCTGTTCCTTTTGGGCTTATGAAGAAATGGGATAAATTTTTTCCAGATATTAAGACGTTGACAACTCTATCTTATTTTAGACCTTTGTCAATATACTAGCCTTTTGCCACCGTGCTTAGTATGATTATTTCCCTAATTTTCAGAGATGACAAAAGGCCTTTTTTCAGGGGTAAAACCATACACGATAAAAAATCTTCTAGAGATTATCATGGCATCAAAAACAGTTCCGGTAGAACAGGCCATTGGCATGGTCCTTCCCCACGACGTCACAGAAATAAGGCCCCTGGATCAGGAGGATAACAGCAATGAATCCTTCAAAGGTGCGGCCTTTAAAAAGGGCCATATCATTCGCCGTGAAGATGTCGAGCATCTCAAGCGCCTCGGGAAAGATAATATCTATGTCCTTTCCCTAGATGCTGATGAAATTCATGAAAATGAGGCTGCCGAAATTATGGCCTCAGCCCTTGCCGGCACAGGTGTCGTCGTCAGCGGTGAGCCTACTGAAGGCAAACTCAGCCTGGTTGCCGAGTTTGACGGGATTCTCAAGGTAGATATCGACAGGCTCTATGACTTCAACCTGCTCGGCGAGGTGATGTGCGCCTCCCTGCACAACAATACGCCGGTCAAGAAAGACACCCAGGTGGCAGCCACCAGACTCATCCCCCTGACCTCTCAAAGGGACATTGTTGACCAGGCTGCAGCCCTCTGTCCGGCTGCGGGCATCTTCACCGTTAAGGCTCTGCGCACAGCCCAGGCCGGCCTGATCATTACCGGCAATGAGGTCTTTTACGGCAGAATCAAGGACGCCTTTGAACCTGTGTTACGTAAAAAGCTTGCGGAAGTTGGCTCCTCGGTTGTCAAGGTGGCCTTTGCCCCGGACGATATCGATGCCATTGCTGGGGAAATAAAGGGCTGTATTGCTGCTGGTGCCGACCTAATTATCACCAGTGGCGGCATGTCGGTGGACCCGGACGATGTCACCAGAATGGCCATCGCCGAGGCCGGAGCCACAGATATAGTTTACGGCACCCCGGTGCTGCCCGGGGCCATGTTCCTGGTGGGAAGAATCGGTGATATCCCGGTTATGGGACTGCCGGCCTGCGGCATGTTCCACCGTATCACGGTTTTCGACCTGGTCCTGCCCAGGGTGCTTGCCGGTGAAAAAATAAGTCGTGCTGACCTGGCCAAACTGGGCCACGGCGGTCTGTGCAGTATCTGCAAGAAATGCACCTACCCAATCTGTCATTTCGGCAAATAAAGATCAACAACGGCGTATGCTGCCTTTATAGCCAGAAGCAACCAGGGAATACCGTGAAAGAAGAGATCAAACCAGTCCAGAGGTTTCTTTAAGGTCCCCTGCATCAGCATCTGCAGCTTGTCAACAATATGAGGCGGGGTAAAGGGCGCCAACCCCAGAGTGAGACAGAGGATAACAAGCAGAGGCCAGTCCAACTGAGCAATAAGATCACGCATCCTACTTGCCCGCCTTAGCCCCGTCAGGGTGGATGAGCATCCAGGTGCGGGTGGCAAGCTTTCGCCCTTCAGTCTGGCGCCCACTCACCACCACCCTGCTAATTGGCCGCTGCAACGGCTGATCCGTGGTGAAGTAGAGAGTGTCGCCCTGACGCTGGCCCTGGTGCCAGCCCAGGCCACTCACCCAAAAACCAAAACTACCGGGTATATAGTCGTCGGGATTAAGCATGCGCACCTGGTACCTGCTCACCATGGCGTCTGGCAATTGCTGGGGATGGGGAGTGAGGTCAGTTATGGGGAAATCAACCAACTTTAAGATTTTCTCAAAATGAGGCATAGAAGCCCACTCATTGCCGAGAATGGGTTGCCGGGGCAGATAGTAGAGATCGGAATGGGGCCCGACAGCACCAGGATCCTGGGCGAGCACAGCCTCATACCCCAAGGCCTTAGCCTCTTCTATGACAATCTGGTTGTATTCACCATAGGGCAAGGCAAAATAACGGGGCGTATCGCCAAGCTCCCGGGAGAAAAGGGCCATGGATTTAACGAGGTCGCCGCTGACCCAGGCCCGGTAGCCAAACTCATCCATGTTTTCCTGTCTGAAGGCCAGGTGTTTATGGCCGTAACTATGGTCCTGGAGATCAACACCCTGCTTTTTAAGCTCTCTGAGCTGGGACCAGTTCATATAGTCGCCGTAATTTTGATCAACCCCCTTGGTATACACAAAAACCGTAAAGGGATAGCCATGTTCCTTGAGAATCGGCCAGGCATTTTCATAGACCGTGGCGTAGGCGTCGTCAATGGTGATAACAACGGTCTTGGCTGGTATTTCGCTGTTGTTCTTTAGCAGCGAAACCAAATCGCCAAGAGGGATGACTGTGTAACCGTTATCACGCAGAAACTCCATCTGCTGGCCAAAAACCTCAGTGCTGACATTGGTTGTAGGATAGCGATCGTCGCCAAAACGGTGATAAATCAATATGGTGGCATCATTACCTGCCAAGGCCAGTGATGGCGCAACAAGGAAAAAAAGCATAACAAGTGCAAAAAGGCTGTTTTTTCTCAACATGGAAAACCTCTGGTTTAAGATCAAAGGGAGGCAAATACTCTTGATAGGTATTGCAGGCACAGTTTTCTTAGCACCAACTTCGGCAAGACATAACAATAACGAAAGGGAAGAGACGCAAGGGAGAGGTACAAAAGTGGCCCACAGGTTAGTTGACAGCCACTTCAGTTGCTGAGCCATCAGCATAACGCGCCAGCTGCAGGGTATCGAAACGCTTGAGGCGGTTATAACGGACAATTCGGTTAACCTTTGTCACGTAACTCTTTCTTTTTTCGGAATAAAAGAGAAGCCCTTCGCTGAGAACCTCAGGGTCCTGACTTTCCAAGCGAAGGGTACGAAACTTCACATAGAGATGATGGCTGTTTAAGGTCAGAATATAGGCATTGACAGAGTCGAGAATGCTGTCATATCTGGCCACGAGAAACTTGCTGCCCGTCGCGCGGTCACCGGGCACAAGACCTTTTTTACCCCAGGTGCGGATACCAAAGAGATTGTTGCCCTCCTTGGCAAAACGGGATGTTCCCCAAGATGACTCAAGAGCGCTTTGGGCCAGAAGAAGACTTACCGGCACGGCCCTAACCCTTTTTTTAAGCTGGGAGATCGTTTCCGCCTTATAGCGCTTACCCAAGGCCAAAAGCCACGCTTTGTCCTCGACAGAAAGAATTTTCTGCCACCCCTCAGGCATCTTTACCAAGGAAAAATCTCCCGGCAAGGCTGCAGAGGTGGCCAGGAGTTCAAAAAGACGCAGCCTCTCAGCCTCCACCTGCTGATTGGCATAGAGAGCCACAGGCAGGAGGGTATGGAGAAAGATAGTCTTCTTATCGGCGATGGTTAAGGTATGGAGATTATCGGGGAAAGATGTGAAGAGAATCGGGTCAATGGTGGAGTTGTTTTCTATCGACCAGAGCCCATATTTTTTGAGTGTTTCTTGAAGATCGGCGGAGGATGCCGGACTATGGGTAGGGAGGTTGGGCCGGGAACCCTTATCGTCATCAGCACTGACAATAATGGTCTCCATCTCCTCGGGAACCATTGCCACAGAAACGCTATCACGCTGGGGGATAGTGAAGGTCAGGAGAATAAGACAGCAGGCAACAACAATGGAGCTCGTTCTGAAAATTTTTTGGGCAAAGGCAATTGTTTCAGAATAAGGACATTGCAGGGTCTTATCTATTGGTAAATCGATGGGCTTCTGCATGGCTATTACAAATCAGAAAAACAGTGACAAGGGAATTCTTTCATAAGATTTTATCTTGAAATATGTTATTTTGATACAATTTTTTCATTCTTACCCAATTTAACCAGTGCACAGAGGTTCCATTATGAGGAAAAATATTTTTCTGGCCGCTCTTGTCTTTTTTTGCCTTGCAACGACATCTGCATTTGGCGCCGATGGTGAAAAAGCTCGCATCATCATGGAAACCACCATGGGTAAGATGGTCATTGCCCTTTTTGACGACAAGGCTCCGGTCACCTGCAAAAACTTCCGTACCTATGTTCGGGACGGCTTTTTTGACGGTCTTATCTTCCACCGCGTTATTCCGGGGTTTATGATTCAGGGCGGTGGCTTTGAGCCGGGTCTGAAAAAAAAGGCCACCAGGGCCCCGATCATCAATGAGGCCCATAATGGCCTGAAAAATACAAGAGGCACCTTGTCCATGGCCCGTACCCAAGACATCAACAGTGCCACGGCCCAATTCTTTATCAATGTCAACGACAATAGATCCCTCGACCATCGCTCCATGCGCCGCAATGAATACGGCTATGCGGTCTTTGGCGAGGTCGTCGACGGTATGGCCGTTGCCGACGCCATTGTTGCAACTCCCCGGGGACAAAAGGGAATGTATGGTGATGTGCCCCTTAAGGATGTGGTTATTCTCAAGATGTATGAAGAGAAAAAATAGCTCAGTTTACAGCCCAGCCAACGCCATGTGCCCAAAAACATTGCCGCAGGTGGCGTTGGCAACACAGAGTGCTTAAAGATTCTCTCTACTTCTCTCCCCAGTGCACGGCAATAGTGCCCATCATAAATGTCTTAAAGCCCACCTTTTCAAAGCCGGCCTGCCGGAAGGCCGCAGCCAGATCTTCGGCCTGATAAAAATCCATGGTTGAGCCGGTGAGATAGGCATAGGCCGCCTCATCGCTGGCAATCAGCCTGCCCATTAAGGGAATTCCCCAACGTAAATAGGCCCGAATAAAGGGATAGAGGATATTCTTCCGGGGAGGCGTGGTATCAAGACAAACGATACGACCGCCTTTTTTTAGCACCCGATGGACTTCCGACAGTACCGTGGGGACATGATCGACATTCCGCAGGAGATAGCCAAAGGTTACGGCCTCAAAAAGATCGGACGCAAAGGGCAAAAAGTTGGCATCACAGGCCTGCCATGAGATATCTCGGTCGACAAAACGCTTCCGGGCCTCAGCCAGCATATTCTGGGCAAAATCACCGCCAACAACCGTAGCCTCCGGATAGGAAGCCTTGTAGAGGGCGGCGATATCACCGGTTCCGGTGGCCAGATCCAGCACCCTTCCCTGTTGGGCCTCCCCTGCCTTTGCCACGACAAAACGGCGCCAGCGCTGATCCTGCCCCAAGGTCATCACCCTATTCATCAGGTCGTACTGACCGGCGATGGAATCAAACATTTTTTGTACTGCGGCTGCCTTACTCAAGGTGGCTACGTCCTTAACTTGTGGTCATCTAACGCCATTAATCGTCAATCCTTAGCATCAAAGAGTTTTGCCGGTTTTTTGACTTCGTCAGAGCTGTCTTCCTTCGACACCAAAGCCCTCACCCGTGTTACCGGTCTGGTATTGGAAACCCTTTTACCTTTGGCAGCAGCATTTTTCACCAAAAAATCCTCCAAGGCAAAATCTTCATAATTAGCCTTGGCCCGTTTATTGGGGGTGTAATACACCCTGACAAGCCCCTCTTCACCGAGACTCATGAACTGAATGACTGATCGTTTATGGGGCTTAAAGAGTTCATACTCCTTGTCCATGATGAATTTCGGCATCTTGAAACGTTTGACATAGGAGAGATTCTCTGGACCGTTTTTGTAAATGACGTTGAAGACGAGCTTATTTTCAACCTTGGCCATGGCAACGAGGTCGTGGCCGATAAAGACCTTGTCGGCCACCGGCACAATCTTATAAGTGCCGCTGGCAAAAATGAGCATGACCTTATCATATTCGGAACAGGCGAATGAAAAACCTTCATCCCCCTTGACCTGATGGCCGAGGAATCCTGTTTTTGCCTGGTAGCCCAAGGTTAGGTTGGAAAGAGCCACCTTACGGGCCACCACCTCGGAGAAGGTGGCAAGCTCGGTGCGACGAGGGTAATCGGCGCCATATTTTTTTAGCAGGCCATCGATGTAGTTGATCGTATAGAGCACCATATCCTCAAGGTGCTTTTCAACCTCGCGGATCTTTTTACGGGTGGCGTTAATCTCTTTTTGTTTTTTAGCGATATCGTAACGCGATATCCGCTTAATGCGAATCTCCAAGAGGCGTTCAATATCCTCAAGGGTAACATCACGCAGCAGGCGATCACGAAAGGGTTTGAGGGAACTATCAACGGTTTCCACCACCAGCTCATAGGTCTCGCACTCTTCAATCTTCTTATAGAGACGCTCCTCGATAAAAATCTGTTCAAGGAGAGCGGCATGGAGCTTTTCCTGGAAGCGATCAAGATCAATGAGCAGCTCTTTCTCAAGATCGGTGACGAGCTTGGCGGTATTGTCGCGCAGAACCTCGGTCACACTGATATTAACCGGATTGCCATTACGGATGACCGTGAGGTTGGGACTGATGGCGACCTCGCAATCGGTAAAGGCATAGAGGGCCCTGATGGTATCCTCGGCATAAATACC
>JBFFIS010000120.1:0-7013 GCA_041556375.1 Desulfurivibrionaceae bacterium
ATCTCCCCTGCTGGACATACTTTTCCTTTGTTTTTCCCGGAACGAGAATGGTGATGTGCATGGCAAAAAGCCCTAGATTCAGAAAAGAAGAAAATTGAAAAAGATTGGACCAACTAAAACTTCTGCTTTTTCAAGACCTCACGCAGAGTTGCGCAGAAGCGCTTATAGCCCATCTCCTTTTTGATACCCGGGCAGGAACTACTGATGGCGGTGAAATTGGCCTCATCAGCCAGCATACTGGGATGAATAGGCCACTGGCTGCAACGCCAGGGTTTTCCTTGATGAATCGTACAGCCGTTATCAAAGAAAATACAGTGGCCATCAACAATTTTCATCTGGATCACATTGTCGGTGACGCGCAGGTATTTTTCCTTCACCTCGTCAAAATCCATACCGAGATGATTGCACATTCTCTCAACATCCTTTTCATCAAGAGAAACGGTTGTTTCACCATGACAGCAATACCCACATTGCTGGCAATCAAAAATATCAGCCTCATCCGCCATATTATCTACCAACGTATAAAAAAGTTAAAAAACGCCCATTAAACTGCCAAGACTCCGAAAGTCATCCGCCCTTGGCAGGCAGATGACAGGTGCACCCCTGATACCATAAAGAGGCATTGAGCTCAAAGAAAATATGGGAGGGATTTACTCAGGCGTTGCCGGGGATATCGGTATAGAAATTAATATCAATACCGTATTTTGCCGTTATCTCTTTCCACATGGATTCGGCCGGGAGAAGGAAAAGATCACCTGCCTCAGCCGGTAAGGTAAGCCAGCCTTCGCCACACAACTCCTGCTCCAACTGACCTGGCCCCCAACCGGCATAACCAAGGGCAAAGATAAAATGATCAGGCCCTTTGCCATTGACGACATCAACAAGTAAATTAGGGTCGCGGCTGAGATAAACCTGGTCGATCAATTGCTCACTCAGGCCGCTCGTGTAATCATCACTGTGAAGAATGAAGGCTGACTCGACATCCACCGGGCCACCAAAGTAGACCGGCGGCAAGGGACTATCAGCCACATCCATATCGAAAATTTTAAAAACATCGCCCATGGAAAAACCGCCCAAGGGTTGATTGACAACGAGCCCCATGGCACCGTCGGTGGAGTCATGGAAACAGATAAAAATCACGCATTTCAGAAAACGCGGGTCATGCATCTGGTTTGTTGCCACTAAAAAATTCCCCTGCAAACTTTCCATATCCATAATCCCGTCTTTATTTCAGCCCGCCAAAAGAGTTTATCCACAAATAAAATTATCATCTTCTGGAAATAACCGTCAAGAAGTGGCATATCTTTGTTACTTATAATTCCGAAAAGGAAAGGCTCAACCTACAAATTTAATTAGATATTCTCCCAGGAAATATGCTATCCTCTGATTCGTTAATTACGACTATTTGAGAGAGCCGAGACCAAGCCTCTTGCCAGACTTATCGATGGCCGCTCTAGTAACTCTTACCCCTCGGTAATAATACGAAAATTCGATCTCTTCTAGGTGAAAAAATGACCTTTGATGTCACCGCAGAACTTGACAGAGTAATTGCCTCAGACCATCATGATCCGTCTCGGGTCTTAGGCCTGCACGTTCTTGAACATGACCCGAAAACTGCCGTGATTCGAACCTTTCTTCCCCTTGCTGAATCTGTGCGGCTTGTTGTCGGCGGCGAAAAACACGACATGTATAAGATGCGTGAAGAGGGCCTCTTTGAGATCGTCTACCCTGACTACAGTGAGCCTTTTGACTATTTCTTTGAGGCAACCTGCCACAACAATGTTATCCGCACCTTTCATGACCCCTACCGCTTTCCGCCCCAACTCAGCGAATTTGACCGCCATCTCTTCAGCAAGGGCACCCATTATGAGATTTACAATAAACTAGGTGCCCACCCCACCACCATTAACGGTGTTGAGGGCACCATTTTCAGTGTTTGGGCGCCCTCGGCCCGGCGGGTCAGCGTTATCGGCGACTTCAACTACTGGGACGGTCGCGTCCACCAGATGAGGGTCCTGGAAGATTCCGGTATCTGGGAACTTTTCATTCCCGGTATTGGCAAGGGCGAGATCTACAAATTTGAACTCCGCAGCGCCCACGGCGCCATTATTGAAAAGGCCGACCCCTTTCAATTTTTCTCAGAGGTGCGTCCCAAGACCGCTTCGGTGATCTGGGACATGGAAGGCTATAATTGGGATGACTCCTCCTGGCTCGACAAAAGAAAGCAAACCCCCCTTTACGACAATCCAGTTTCTATTTACGAGGTCCATTTGGGCTCATGGCGCCGTGACCCTGCCGATCCGGAGAGATTTTTGAGCTATCGGGAGCTGGCCGAATACCTCATCCCTTATGTAAAGAAAATGGGCTTTACCCATCTCGAACTCATGCCCATGACAGAACATCCCTATGATGAGTCGTGGGGCTATCAGGTTACCGGCTATTTTGCCGCCACAAGCAGAATGGGCACCCCCCAGGACTTCATGTATTTTGTCGATCAATGCCATAAAAACGATATCGGCGTCATCCTTGACTGGGTTCCCTCACATTTTCCCTCAGACGGTCACAGCTTAGGCCGTTTTGACGGTTCTGCCCTCTACGAACATGACGATCCCCGTCAAGGCGAGCACCCTGACTGGAAGACCCTTATCTTTAACTACGGCCGACCAGAGGTGGAGAATTTCCTTATAGCCAGTGCCTTTTTCTGGTTTGACATGTTCCACATCGACGCTCTGCGCGTCGATGCGGTAGCCTCCATGCTCTACCTTGATTATGGCCGTACTGATGGAGATTGGATTCCCAACCAATATGGCGGCAAGGAGAACATCGAGGCCATTGAGTTTATTCGCCACCTCAACTCCATTGTCTATCAACGCCATCCCGACGTAGCGATGATCGCTGAAGAATCGACAAGTTTTTATGGTGTTTCAAAACCTGCAGACAGTGGGGGCTTAGGCTTTGGCTTTAAGTGGAATATGGGCTGGATGAACGACATGCTCAGTTACTTCAGCAAAGATCCGCTCTACCGAAAATACCATCATAACTCTTTGACCTTTTCACTTCTCTACGCCTTTTCTGAGAATTTCATCCTGCCCCTCTCCCATGACGAGGTGGTCCACGGCAAACAGTCTCTGCTCTCTAAAATGCCTGGAGACCGTTGGCAGCAATTTGCCAATCTGCGCCTTCTTTTTCTTTTTCTCTGGACCCATCCCGGCAAAAAGCTCTTGTTCATGGGCGGCGAATTCGGGCAACTTTCAGAATGGTACTGCAAGGTCAGCCTTGACTGGCATCTCGCCGAACAGGAAGAGGCCCACAGCCAACTGCAGAGCTTCGTGCAGGCCCTTAACACCTATTACAAAGAAACTCCCGCCCTCTGGGAAAAGGATTTCTCCTACGACGGTTTCCGTTGGATGGACTTCAAGGATGTCAACAGATCCATCATTTCCTTTGCCCGTTTTGGCAAGGATCCTAAAGACCATGTCGTCTGCCTTCTCAATATGACCCCTGAGGTTGCCTATGACTACAAGGTCGGTGTCCCGGAAAATGTCGCTTACCAGGAGGCGATTTGCTCTGACGATGGGGCTTTTGGCGGCAGCAATATGACAAACCCCGAAGTCAAATTCCCCGTTCAGGAACCCTTCGGCGAGGCAGAGCAACATATACTTGTCTCTGTCCCCCCCCTGGCAGGCATCATTTTCAAACCCGTCAGAGACTGAATATCGTAGACAAAACTATGACAGAGCCAGCAATAAACAGAGACAAAATGTTGAAAGTCCTGCAGTGGTTCTCTGAAAATGTCCAGAAACATCCGGAAAAAAGCAGACTAGATATTCTCAGAGAAGCAGAAATACGTTTTGACCTTTCACCTAAAGAGTGTACCTTTCTAGACGAGCATTTTGCCGAATCGCAGGACACAAACTGCCGTTAGCATCCTCAGCATGACCTTGGCCGCATGAGATCACCTCTTTACCGCCAAAAACTTAAAAGCCGACAACCATCTTTTTTTTCACTATGGAGAATTTTTCACAGAAAGAACAGCTTGAAAAGCCACTGGAGGACCGTGGCAACGAAAGCTGGAAAGTAATCCTGCAGATGCCGACAAAGGCTATACGTTTTTCCCTTTCTGAGGAAGAGTGTCGGGAGAGAAGGACCATCTCCTGGTTAAATAATCCACCGAAAAAACAGCTGGCTGACAGCTATATGCCAACCTATACCGGCTTCCGCGAAATTCTCGAGGCCGATATCATAATGGCGGAAAAACAGACCCTGCATTATAAAAGCTTCTTCCTTGACCTGAAGGGGGTTATCTTTGCCCACGACGAGTTCCAACGCATGGGTAACAAAAAACAACACCACCCGGAGCATCAACGCCTGACCCCAGACGGTGTAGACATTATTACCAAATCCTCCGGCACCCCCTCGTATCACATCAATTGTCATGTCTACAATTTAAGCGCCTGCCTAGCCAAATATCAATTCATCCCCATGACAAATGTCCTGATCAAACAGCTAGACGCATCACCGTATTCAAAACAAACCAAGGGCACAAAATTTTTCCCATTTCTCGCCCTGAACAGAGACTATATTGATGGCTTCTCTATCCTTTTCAAAGGGAGTAGACTAAAAGCTTAAGAAACGGCCATCCTGGGCCATATGCAGTAACTAACCTTTTTTCCAAGGTTACTCATCCTTCCAGCCACTACAAAGATTCTGGAAGCTTAACTTTTTTATTTTTCGCGGCGATTAAGCTCAAGTCATCACCCCTTTTTCTTTAAAAAAATGCACATTATTAATTACCAAAAATTATTAGGGATGTTTCTCGGCAATACTGACAAGGTCGACATGCTGATAGCTGCCCTCAATAAACGGATTCCAGAATGGCTAACCGAGGCTCAGGAAGCCTTGGCATCAAATGATCCAGAAAATATCCGCAAGGTTTGTCATCGCATCCGTGGCGCCGCCGGGACGATTACGGCTGAAAAACTTGAAGACGCCGCCATAAAATGGGGAAATATCGTAAAGGAAAACCGCACTGAAGAAATCACCTCCGGCTTTGACAATCTCGTAACGGCCATCAAAGAACTTGAAGACTATACCAACAAAGAATAATTTTATTTGTGTCCCCCTGTGAAATATCTATTCACAATCTAAGTTTTCATTATCTCCATTCACTTCACAGCAAAATCCTGTTATATTCATCACTTTTTGGAACTAATTAAGGTCCCACAGTCTCTTTTTCTCAAACAACACCTGTCAAATCATATTCAAGGATTGCTATGAGTTCCTGTCTCACCAACAAAAAACCTCAAATTGACTATCCCTGCCTCTGGCAATACAAAGTTATCGGCACGGCGATGCACGAAATCCTTGAGGCCATCAGCTCCGTGGTTGGCGACAGTGACCACACCATCAGTGAGTCTAATAAAAGCAGCAATGGCAAGTACCTCTCCATAAACCTTGAAATGGAAGTGCACTCAGAGGATATGCGCAACCTTATCTTCACAGAGCTGCAGCGCCATCCCTCACTTAAAATGATTATTTAAGCCATGGAACCCCACGAGATCCTGAAGAGAGTTCCGAGGAACAATTGTGGCGAATGTGGATACCCTGCCTGTCTTGCTTTTGCCGCCCATGTCGCCAAAAGTGGTGAAAACCCAGAAAAATGCCCCTATATTGACCTTAGTGGCCTGGATCTTGACACTTCGCTAAACACCAGCCTCGACCGCCTGGCCGAAGAGCGCGATCTCGAGCTTATCCGCCACCTCAAGAGCAAACTCCTTGATCTTGACCTGGCCTCACTGGCCCATCCTCTCGGCGCCTCCTACGCCCAGGACAGCCTCTCTTTTCGTTATCTCGGTCAAGATGTAATAGTAAGCAAAGACAACCTGCTCATCAACAACAGCCCGCCGGAAGACCCTCGCGACCAGATACTGCTCTACAACTATATCCATTTTGGCGGTGGTGACCTTGCTACCGACCAATGGGTTGGCCTTGAGAGTCTGCCAAACAGTATCTCCAAGGTTCGTACCCTGGCCACCTATTGCGAAGAGAAACTCGCCGCCTTTTTTCAAGGTCGCTCAACTGAAGAGATACTCGCACTCTGTAGTGCTGTGGAAGGCAAACATCTTTCAGGAACAACAGCCTCGGCAGCTGTAACGATACCTGTGCTGCCGAAAATCCCTCAGCAGCTTTACTTTTGGGACCAAGAGCCAGAGGATGGCTTTGAGGCCAAGGTCAAAATCCTGTTTACGGCCAATGTCCTCAGTTTCCTTGATATCGAGTCCCTGGTTTTCACCGCAGAACGCCTGGCAGAGCATATCATCACCTCAGCCGAGGTCTCTTGAGAATATGTCTCCGCCGTTAACAACCGGGCCCGTAAGCCTGTTTAGCGACACTCGCCCCTTGGCAGAAAGGTTGCGCCCCCAAAGCCTCAATGAGTTTATTGGCCAACAGCACCTTCTTGGCCCCGGCAAATTCCTGGAACGGCTACTCGCTGCGAAAAAACTGCCGTCACTTATCCTCTGGGGGCCTCCGGGCACCGGCAAAACCACCTTGGCCCGTCTCTTGGCCCGCAATTCGGGTTCGGAATTCATTTTCTTTTCAGCAGTCCTCACCGGCGTTAAGGAAATCCGCAAGATCATCAGTCAGGCCGAAGAGTTCAGGCGCCAATCAAAATCCACCCTCCTCTTTGTTGATGAGATCCATCGCTTTAACAAAAGCCAGCAGGACGGTTTTCTGCCCTATGTTGAAAACGGCCTGATCACCCTGATTGGAGCCACAACTGAGAACCCCTCCTTTCAAGTAATCGCCCCACTCCTCTCGCGCTGTCGCGTTCTCACCCTAAATGGCCTTACTGACGACGACCTGTTAACCATTGCCAAACGGGCAGTCAGCCACCCCATCCACGGCCTGGGAAGAGAAAATCTCACCTTTACCGACGATGCCCTTGGGTCACTCATTGCCCTGGCTGACGGTGATGCCCGCCGCCTTCTTAACAGTCTGGAGATAGCTTCCTC
>JBFFIS010000121.1:0-6948 GCA_041556375.1 Desulfurivibrionaceae bacterium
CATCATTTTATTTTTTTGTTCCGGACCCTATCCGGACAAAATTCATATTAGAGGAAAGAAAAAATGCTGACAAAAATTTTCCCGTTTCTTGACTGGTTCAAGGGATACAAGAGGACGGATTTTAAACTTGACCTAGTGGCCGGTATCACCGTGGCCATGGTTTTGATTCCCCAATCCATGGCCTATGCCCAGCTCGCTGGCCTGCCCGCTTATTACGGTCTTTACGCCGCCTTTCTGCCACCGATGATCGCGGCCCTTTTTGGTTCCAGCCGCCAGCTTGGCACCGGCCCTGTTGCTGTTGTCTCCTTGATGTCTGCTGCCTCCCTGGAGCCCCTGGCAACAGCCGGTTCCCCGGAATTTATCGCTTACTCCATTGCCCTGGCCATGGTTGTCGGTATCTTCCAGTTCTCCCTCGGTGTGCTGCGTCTGGGTATGGTGGTTAACTTTCTCTCCCACCCGGTTATTAACGGTTTCACCAATGCGGCGGCCATCATCATTGCCTCTTCCCAGTTCTCCAAGTTTTTTGGCGTTTATGTGGACAAGGCACCGCACCACTATGAAACAATGATGCGGGTTGCCCAGGCGGCCATGGATTATACCCATATCCCCACCTTATGCTTTGCCGTGGGTGCCACAACTCTGATGGCTGTTTTGAAGAAGAAAGCCCCCAAAGTACCCAATGTTCTGGTGGCGGTGGCCATTACCACCCTCATCTCCTACTTCATGGGTTTTAATAATGATGCCACCGTTGATATCTCCGCCATCCAGGACCATGGTGTGGCTGAGAAGATTGTCGAGTTTAATGCTGCAACGGCCCTTATCGAAGAGCATGGCGTCAAGCGTGCCAATATTGGTAAGGAGATTGACAAGCTGAAGGCTGAGGCCAAGGGTGGCCATGGTGGTGTTTCCTTTGATCAGCTGCAGCTTGAGTCCGAGGTGAAGGTTCTTACCCTCCACATGGACCATGCCAAGGAAGAGGCCCATCTGCTTCGTAAGGGGCTGCGCGACATGAAGTTTGAGGCCGTGAAAATCGGTGAGGACGAGGCTGCTCAGTACACCTTCTATGCCAAGGGTGCCATCCCTGCTGGGGTGACCACCGATGGCGGCACCTGGCGTATCAAGGTGAAGAATAAGCCCCTGGACAGTACCAAGCTGACCATGATGGGTGGTGGAGCCATTGTTGGCACGATCCCTGAGGGTCTGCCCACCTTTAGCGTTCCTGAGCTCAATGCGAAAAGCTTTTTCAAGCTGCTGCCCACCGCTATTATCATCTCCCTGCTTGGTTTCATGGAGGCCATCGCCATTGCTAAGGCCATGGCTGCCCAAACCGGTCAAAAGATCGATGCCAATCAGGAGCTTATTGGTCAGGGTATGGCCAACATGCTTGGTTCCATCGGCTCTTCGTATGCTGTTTCCGGTTCTTTCTCCCGTTCTGCCGTTAACCTGGCTGCCGGGGCTGTGTCCGGTGTTTCCTCGGTGATCACCTCCATTATGGTGGTCATTACCCTGATCTTTTTTACCCCGCTTCTCTACCATCTTCCCCAGGCCACCCTGGCTGCGGTTATCATGATGGCTGTTATCGGTCTGGTGAACGTCAAGGGCTTTGTCCATTCCTGGCATGCCCAGAAGTATGACGGTATCATCTCAGTACTCAGCTTTATTGTTACCCTCTACTTTGCCCCTCACCTGGATAAGGGTATCATGGTCGGTTTCGTCCTCTCCATGGGCGTCTTTCTCTATAAGTCGATGCGGCCGGTGGTTGCCAGCCTCTCCATGCATGAGGACCTGGCCCTGAAGAGCTCCGAGCATTATCGTCTGAAGGGCTGTCGCCACATCTCTGTGGTTCGCTTTGACGGCTCCCTGTTCTTCGCCAACGCCTCTTATCTTGATGAGCAGGTGGCCAAGTTCCGTACCGAGCAGCCTGATTTGCGTTACATCCTCTTGGATGCCAAGGGTATCAACGACATGGATGCCTCCGGTGAAGAGGCCCTGGAGCAGCTGGTGGCACGGGTTCGTGCCGCTGGACTTGGTTTTGCCATGAGTGGCGTCAAGGGTCAGGTTATGGCCGTTATGATGCGCACCGGCCTCGACAAGAAGATCGGTGCCGAACACTTCTTTGTGGACACTGAGTCGGCTGTTAAGTTCATTATTGACAAGATCCATACCGATACCGATCTGCCGGCAGAAGGCTGTGCCAACTGTCCGTTGACAAAGTATATCCCAGCCTAGAAAAGCTGAGATTATAGTGTTGGACAAGCCGGGTTCCCTCCTGTAGGGGGCCCGGCTTTTTTATTGCCTGGCCACCTCTGGTACATTGTCGCTAATTCAGAACCTTGAGGGTTTTTCTTGACAGGCATTAGTCTAAATGGTGAAGTGGCAACAGCCTGTAAGCAAGTAAAAATGTAGACTATTTTTGCACGAAACAGAACGCATCCGCTTCCCTCATCGGGTCGTCGGAACCTTGCTTGCCTCATAATTCCAGCATGCCGTATCGACAAGCTGCTGACGTTTTTTGATTTGAAGGAGGGAGAAATGAGTATTCGTGTTCAATTTATCTTTGGGGTGTTACTGATCAGCCTGATCGCCATCGGCGTTCTGGGCTATGCAAGTTTTCAATTCAGCAAGCAGGCCGCTTTCAAAGAGGCGGCTGACAAGGTTGCCATCCTTGGCAGCTACACCGATGCCGCTTTGCATTATTCGCGGACCCAGGCCGTGCCCATGGTCAAACACCTGGTCGGTGAAGAGCGCTTCTATCCCGAGATCATGTCCGGGTTTGTCATGTCGCGTAATGTCGCGGACCGCTTCAAACAGACCCAACCAGGCTACACCATCAAGAACGCCACCATCGACCCGCTGTGGCCGGAAAACAAGGCGGACGATCAGGAGCTCGAGGTTATCAATGAGCTCAAGCTCAATAAGGCCCTGAAGAAAACCAATGGTGTTATGAATAAAAAAGGCAAAGAGTTTTTCTATGAGGCCAGGCCTATGGTCACCAATGAAAAATGCCTGCGCTGTCACGGCGATCCCAACGATGCCCCCAAGGATCAGATTATGATCTACGGGGCTAGCAACGGCTATAACTGGAAGGCGGGCGAAATTGTCAGTGCCATGTTTATCTATGTGCCAGTTTCCGATGCCCTGGCAGCCGCCAAGACATCGGCGGTGAAGCTGGTTGCCATGGGTACCGCCTGTATCCTCTTTTCCCTGCTGCTTATCGCCGTTTTCCTCGGCATTAAGATTGTCAAACCTGTAGAAATGCTTTCCAGGAGAACGGCAGAGATCAGCCTCGGCAAAAATCTGGACACGCCGATTTCGGTGAGGCCCAATCGGGAAATTGGCGAGCTCAGCCGCTCCATCGATCGCCTTCGTCTCAGCATTGCCAGGTTGATCAAAAAGAGGGGCTAGTAGGACTACGAAGCAGAGACCAGCCGCTTTTTTTGCAGGCGCGGCTGGTGCTCAACGGCCACAGGGGGGAATTATCCTGCTATTCCCCCTTTGACCTCCGGGGCCGGCTCACCTCTGCCAATTCTGGAAGAGACCAGGAAGATTCCACCACTGACGATACAGAGACCGCCCAGCCATGCCAAAGAGTGCGGCACCTCCTGCCAGAAGAAATAGCCATAGGCCACCGACAGAATAACGGAGGAGTAGCTGGCTGCCGCTACTGCCGGGGCGCGATCATAGCGATAGGCCAGGGTAAGGAGAAATTGCCCCAAGCTGGCGAAGAGAGCGACACCTGCCACCAGCAGCCATTGGCGACTGCTTATCGGCTGGAAGTTGGCAGCCAGCACGGACCAGGTCCCGGAGCCCAGGGCGGTGAGGACAAAAAAATTAAAGACTATGGTCAGGGGCTCTTCTGTGCGGTTCAGTCTACGCACCATGAGATGGGCAAAGGCGGCCAGGAAGGCGCCGGCCAAGGCGGCCCAGGCCGCTTGGGGCCAGGCCATAGCCGGCTGGAAGATGAGGCCGACCCCGGTCAGGCCGGCAGCAATAGCGAACCAGGCCGCCTTCGGTGCTTTTTCGCCAATGATAAAGGGGGCGAGCAGGGCAAGGAGGAGGGGTTGGGTGCGCCCCAGAAAAACGCACTCGGCCAAGGGCATATGGGTGAGGGCATAGTAAAAGCAGGCCATGGCGCAGCCGCCGAACAGGGCCCGCAAAAAAAGAGAGACCTGGGCCTCGACTACCAGGGCTTGGCCCTTGGCCTTGATGAGGTAGATGAAGAGGGGAAGGGGCAGCAGGCAACGCAGAAAGATGAGCTGGGCAATAGGCAGCTCGCCGCCAAGGGCCTTGACCATGGCGGCCATGGTGGCAAAGGCGGCTGAAGACAAGAGCATGCACAAAACACCCATTATTGCCGCCTTGTCGAGAGTCTTTTCTTGGCGGCGCTTTTTAAGCTTTTCATATTTTTTCCTGCATATGGCAAATCAGCAGTTGAGGGTGTAAATTTTATTCTTTTTGCAGGATGTTTTTGAGTTAACAGCTGGCCTCGGCTCAAGTATGGTGCAGCCATTTAGATTTCAACCTGCAAGGGGCTCCACTATGCCAAAGAGCGACCAAATTAGCGATGAAGAAATGATCAAGGTCATTGCCGACTTTCTTGACCAGGGCCTGGTGGCCAATATCGTCTCCATGTTCAAGGCCGACACCAGTTACTACCCTTTGGTCGCTGAGGTTCTTAAGGATGAACGTTTTGCCGTTCGCCTCGGCCTTTCCGTGCTTTTTGAGGAGCTCAAAGAGGAGCGTCCTCATGAGGTGGTTCTGGCCCTGCCGAACCTCCTTCCCCTCCTTGACAAAACCACCGCGGCCTATGTGCGCGGCGAGGCCGTCAGTATCATCGGGATCATCGGCGGCCCAGAGGCCCTGGACCATCTCCAGCCCCTTGTCAATGATGACGACCCGCAAGTCTCCGAGATCGCAAGGGATTATTTGGCGGCATAAAACGGGGTCAGCAAAAAGGGCTTCGCGGCAGAAAAGAGATTGCGTCTCTTGGCTATGGTTGTTATAATCGCTCTCTTTTTCTCAGCACCATTTCCCCCTTGACCAGCGTCTTCGAAGTTTTTGCACAGCATAGAAGGCAATGAGGATTTCTAATGCCTTCTCCAAAAGAAAGTACAATCACCAGTTTTGCCGATCTTTCCCTGCCCACCACACTTCTTAAGGCCTTAAATAGGGAGGGTTATGAAACCCCTTCACCTATTCAGGCCGCCATGATTCCCCATGTTTTGGCGGGCCGCGATGTCATCGGCCAGGCCCAGACCGGCACCGGTAAGACAGCAGCCTTTGCCCTGCCGCTGTTGGCCAATCTTGATCTTAAGCAGCCGCGTCCCCAGGTTCTTGTTTTGACCCCGACCAGGGAGCTCGCCATCCAGGTGGCAGAGGCCTTTCAGCGTTATGCCGCCCACATGAAGGATTTTCATGTCCTGCCCATCTATGGCGGCCAGGATCCCGGTATCCAGCTTCGGCAGCTCAAGCGTCGGGTCCATGTCGTCGTCGGCACCCCGGGTCGGGTCATGGACCATATGCGCCGCGGTTCCCTCAATCTTGATGATCTGCGTTGTCTGGTTCTTGACGAGGCCGATGAGATGCTGCGCATGGGTTTTGTCGATGATGTCGAGTGGGTGCTTGCCAAGACCCCGCCTAAGCGCCAGGTCACCCTGTTTTCGGCCACCATGCCGTCGAGCATCCGTAAGATCGCCCAGAAATACCTCAATAAGCCTAAAGAGATCACCATCAAGGAGAAGACCACCACGGCCAAAACCGTGCACCAGCGCTTCCTCCTTGGCAATCAGGGCCAGAAGCTTGACAGTCTCACCCGTATTATGGAGGCTGAACCCTTCGACGCCATGTTGATCTTTGTCCGCACCAAGACAGCCACTGTTGAGCTTGCCGAGAAACTGGCGGCTCGCGGTTTTGCCGCCGCCGCCTTGAATGGTGACATCCAGCAGAGCCAGAGGACGCGTATCGTTGAGAATCTGAAAAAAGGCGCCCTTGATATCATTGCCGCCACGGATGTGGCAGCAAGGGGCCTTGACGTCCCCAGAATAAGCCATGTAATCAATTACGACATCCCTCATGACACCGAATCCTATGTCCACCGCATCGGCCGTACCGGCCGGGCCGGCAAGGAGGGCGAGGCCATCCTCTTTATCACCCATCGGGAAAAGAGGATGCTGACCACCATCGAGCGGGCCACCGGCCAGAAGATTGAGATGATGAAGCTACCCTCGGTGGCCAAGGTCAACGAGAACCGCATCGCCGTCTTTAAGGAACGCATTTCCCAGACCCTGAGCAGCGAAGATCTCGGCCTCTATGCCGATTTGGTGGAGGAGTATCAGAAGGAGCACGACATTGATGCCCTTGATATCGCCGCCGCCCTGGCCAAAATGGTGCAAGGCGATACACCCCTGCTGTTAAACGAGGCGCCGACGCATATTAAAGAAAATCAACCGTTTAAAGAGAAGACTTCGGCCCGGCGGGGAGAGTCCTCCGAGAGGATGGAGACCTACCGTCTCGAGGTGGGAAGCAGCCATGGCGTCAAGCCGGGAAATATTGTCGGCGCCATCGCCGGCGAGGCCGATATCGATAGTAAGTTCATCGGCAACATCTCAATTTTTGACGACTACAGCACCGTGGAACTGCCCGAGGGCATGCCCCGTGACCTCTTTGACCTCCTGCAGACCGTCTGGGTCTCAGGCCAGCAGATGCGTATCTCCAAGCTCGGTCAGGGCAAAAAGCCCTATGGCGGCGCCCGCAAGAAAAAGCCGGCCAAGCCCCGCACCCGTCCCAGTGACAAAAAACGGGTTAGTCGCGGCGTTAAAAGGCGGAAGTAGCAGTTCTGGTTTTAAGCCTTTCCTGTCAAGCCGGGGCAAGGCCTGTTAACAGGCCTTGCCCCGGCTTGACAGGAAAGGCTTAAAACCAGAACTGCTACTTCCGCCTTTTAACGCCGCG